>DQEK01000426.1:0-4873 GCA_003533545.1 Acidobacteriota bacterium
ATCGTCAGCGTAGACGTAGTTATTGTGCCAGTTGAAACTAAAATCACTCACTCGACTCAGCACCTGCGTCCGACCGTTCGGCATGATCGCAGTCATCTGCATCCCCTTGCCTCGCAAATGCTGGTGTGGCTGGAAGTTCTCGATACGGCCATTCTGCCGCAAGACATGGTACTGCTCAGTAGACATCACGGTGTTGGGCGGAATCAGTAGATTCCTGGGACCGCCCTCGATAGCCATCCAAATCGACAGCACCTGACGATGCTTCGGCGGTTGGTCCTTCGGATAGAAATAGAGGCCGAGTTCAGCCGTATCGGTGATCTCCTCACCGGCCGATGAATAGTGAATGTCCCACACAATGTTGGACCCCGCTTTCATCAACTTTCCACTGTTCTCCCGCATGATCTCGCCTTCTTTACCGACCGCCCATTCCATGAGCAGTCCCGCCCCACCTCCGCCTGGCACGAGAGATTCCCTGTCAGCATCGTCCTCCTCCTGCTGCAATCTCGCCAGGGCGTGGTGCGTAATGCGGCGACCTTCAACCGTCGACGGGCGAATCTCAATGGCTCGCACCCACCGGTCCTCCGTCAACCCGGTCGGAACGGTCGGTTTCCACCAGTGGTCCTGCGACAGCGCAGGCATGGTGTAGGGCGTCGACTTGACGACGAGGTCCGGGGGGCCGCCAAACCGATCGGCATAGTTCCAGACGTCGTCGTCAGCGAACACTGCTGGCGGTGGCAAATCGGAAGCGTTCCCCCGGGGCGCCCCGCCGTCCACCCACCGAACGATCGTGTCGATCTCGTCGCGAGTCAGCGACCGGTCGTTCTGAAAGTCCTGTATGCCGAGGGAGGGATCGATGTGCCAGGGTGGCATCTGGCGAGTCTCGACCCGGTTCTTGATGGACCGAGCCCACGGCCGAGAGTCCGCATAACTTTGCAACGACATCGGAGCGATGTATCCAGGACGATGACACGCCTCGCACTTCGCACGAAAAATTGGCGCGACGTCCTTCGTATAGGTCGGTGTCGTGGCAGCTTGCGCGGAAGCTATTCCCGGTATCGCGAGGATCACCCCAACAAGGCCCAGTGCCCAGCCAGAAAATCTCAATGTCCGTGCCATATCAGTTATTCCTCCGACCAGAGGCGACGCCCCGGCCCACCGCATTGTAAAAGACTCCGAAGGGATCAGCAAGCGTGACCGTACGACCGTGAATCTCGTTGGAACGCTTGGATTGACGTAGCGTGGGTGTCGTCGCTGTCAATCTCGCTTCATCGCTCGTATGATGACGCCGAGATGAGGCTTCTGTCTGTTGCAACCACACTTATTTGCCTAACTGTTCCGACCCTGGCCATCGGCGACGGCAAAGAATCATTTGAAACGCGGTGCGCGCTCTGCCACGGTGGAGACGCAGCCGGCACAGATCGAGCGGCCTCAATCATTCCAATACTGCAGACCAGTGCCACCGACCGACTCTCGACCATTATTACCGAGGGGGTCGCCTCGAGAGGCATGCCCGCAATCGACATGCCAGCCGATGAACTCGGTCCCCTCGTCAGATATCTAAAGCAACTGGCAGCCGCGGCCGGCCCAAATGCTCAAGACCCCCGTGCGCCACGACCGCGAACCGGCTCGCTAGACCTCATCGGGGGAAATTCGCTTAGCGGCATCATCCTGAACGAAAGCGGGTTCGACGCGCAAATGCGAACTGCTGATGGCAACATCCACTCCCTTCGACGCGTGGGAGACGCTTATCGTGAGGAGGCCATCGCCCCGTTTGTCGACTGGGAGTCATACAACGGCAGTGACACGTCCAATCGTCATAGCGCTCTTGAACAAATAAACCGAGACACCGTTGAGCAATTGGTCCCCGCGTGGTTCTTCCCAATGTCGAACATGCCGATGATCGAGGGGACTCCGATCGTCATCGCCGGCATCATGTATGTCACCGGTCCGAATCAGATCTACGCCCTCGACGCCACCACGGGACGGGAATTCTGGCGCTATGCCCAGCCGCGCACCGAAGGACTCGTGGGCGACCCAGCTATTGGACTCAACCGGGGCGTCGCGGTCCGAGGGGACCATCTATTCACCGTCACTGACCATGCCCACGTCATCGCCCTCAATCGCTTTACTGGCGAACTCCTGTGGGACACCGAGATGGCGGACTACAACGATCACTACGGCGCGGTGGCGGCGCCGCTGATAGTCGACGACCTAGTGATCGCTGGTATTAGCGCTGGGGATACCGGTCTCCGCGGCTTCCTCGACGCCTATCATGCCGACACCGGCCAGCGTGCCTGGCGCTTCTGGACGATTCCGGCCCCTGGCGAGCCAGGGGCTGAGACTTGGGGGGACCCCGAGGTACTAAGGCGAGGCTGCGGGGCAACCTGGCTCACTGGTAGCTACGACGCGGACCTCGACCTCCTTTACTGGTCGACCGGGAACCCCTGTCCAGACCTGAATGGGGAACGACGTCCTGGTGACAACCTCTACACGAACTCAGTACTCGCCTTGAGACCGCAAACCGGCGAGCTTGTCTGGTATTTCCAGTTCACTCCACACGACACCCACGACTGGGACGCCCAGGAACCCCTGTTGTTAGTTGACGAGGAGTTTCGAGGCCGTCCCCGCAAGCTGCTGCTCCAGGGGAATCGCAACGGATTTTTCTATGTCTTGGACCGAACGAACGGACAATTTCTGCTGGGCGAGCCGTTTGTGAACCAGACCTGGGCCGCCGGCATGGACGATTCCGGACGCCCCATCGTGCTGCCTAATACGAATCCGACCGAGGACGGCAACGATGTCTGTCCGGCCATTCGCGGCGCTACGAACTGGTGGGCAACCAGCTATCACCCAGGAACAGGATTGTTCTATCTCCTTGCCCACGAGTCGTGCATGACCTACACAAAGAACGATCAAGATTGGCAACGTGGCCGTAGCTGGTTGGGAGGCTCGGTCCGGCTCGCCGACGGCTCGCCAAATCAGAAGTTCATCCGCGCTATCGACATCCAAACCGGCGACGTCGTTTGGAGCTACGCCCAAACTGGCAAAGCACAGACCTATTCAGGCGTGCTGTCGACCGACGGTGACCTGGTGTTCTTCGGGGAGGACAGCGGCGCGTTCGCGGCACTAGATGCTCGAAGTGGAACACCGCTGTGGCACTTCCAGGCCAATCAGGACTGGAAGGCGTCGCCCATGACCTACATGGTCAACGGCCGACAGTATGTCGCGATTGCCTCAGGCATGGGGTTCTGGGCATTCCGCCTGCCGGACTGACGGCTTCACCCGTGGCGGTCACTGAACGGCCTGGCGAGTCTGGCCGTCAACGAACGAACCGGCGGAGCCCGTCATTCCGAAGGAGGCAGGAGGCGAGAACTCAGTTCGGCAGCGCGAACACGAACAGATTGTTTCCGGTACTCGGGCGTAGTTCCGGTGTCAACCCCTCGACCGCGGGTCCGGTGCTCGCCACGACGAACTGCCGTCCCTCGACAGCGTAGGTGATCGGATAACCGGTCACCGGCGAACCAAGGTTAATTTCCCACAACACCTCGCCAGTATCCTGGTCAAAGGCCCGAAAACGACCGTTGGCATCCCCGCCGAACACCAAGCCCCCCCCGGTAGTCACGAGGGAGTGAGTGGCAGCCCGCTGCTCGTGCAGCCAGGTGGTCTCCCCGGTCTCAACAGAGATACCCCGAACCGTCCCAAGCTGGTCAGTGCCTGGCGTTAATTGGAATCTGGCGGCCAGTCGGTAGATGTCAATCCCGCCGTCCATCGTTGACAACAGCCGTGCACAGGTCTGTTTCAACGGGAAAAACATCGTATTGGTCAATGGACTGTAGGCACCGGCCGGCCAATTCTTTCCGCCGGCCCACGATGGACACGACAGCACCTCCTGGCCTAACGCACTGAAGACAACCTCCGAATTTTCGGTGACGGCGCCGGTGGCGCCGTCGATACCGGCGATGACGTTCTGGGCAACCGTCGGTGTAGCCCAAAGAAACTCACCCGTTTCTCGGTCGAGGGTATAGACCACACCGGTCTTTCCAGGAATACCGGTGATCACCTTCCGCAACTCGCCCGGCCGAAGTCTCGGGTTCATCCAAGACACGGCACTCGCATTCGGCGTCACGGCCGTATCGACCAACAGTCGCTCGTAGGGATGGTCAAGGTCCCAGTGGTCATTAAGGTGTTGGTAATACCACTGGATCTCGCCGGTCTCGCCGTCGAGCGCGAGGGTCGAATTGTGGTACAGGTGCTTGTTCTCAACACCACCGAGCATGAACTTCGGAGCAGGTGACGTCACGGACGTGCCGACATAAATAAGATCCAACTCCGGATCGTAGCTGGGCACCATCCATGACCCCACGTGCATCCGCTCCTCGTAGGGCACCCCGCCCCAAGTCTCATCACCAGGCTCGCCAGGGCCTGGAACCAGGCTCGTGCGCCACAACTCAGCACCTGTGGCGGGGTCGTGCGCCACGATGACGCAGGACACCGGCCCCGCCAGTGGGCGGCAACTCCGTCCGGAAATGACCTTTCCGTTGGCAACGATCGGTCCAGAGGAGTGTCTTGCCGGGTGCACGCGGTAATCGAAGATCTGTGTTTCCCACGCTAGATCGCCCGTACGCATGTCGAGCGCATAGATGTAATCGTCGTTACTCGTATCGATAATGAAGTTCCCGTAGACGGCGACATTTCGGTTGTTTTCGGTCAGTCCTCGCATGATCTCGACCACGTCGTCCGGAATATCCCGCCGGTAATCCCACTTCAGATCGCCAGTCACCGCATCGATCGCCTGCACCTGTTCATTGGGGTTCGGCATGTAGAGGGTTCCGGCATAAGCGATGGGCGTCCCTTCCTGACTACCAGGCGAGAG
>DQEK01000426.1:5262-6194 GCA_003533545.1 Acidobacteriota bacterium
CTATACCCCCAGCCATTGAGCGTACGACGCCACATCAACCAGTCGTCGGGCGATGGGTTTTGGAGCATTTCGTCAGTGACCGGGACAAACCCATCGTCCGCCTGGCCCTCGGCCACGGCGACGCCCAACCCAAACAACGCCACGACAACCACCAATGTGGTCACGAACAACGAAACAAAGCGCTCTGGATGCATCAAGAAACTCCCTAGACTGACGTGGCGAACAACCGGTCCTTCTGAAGTGTATTCCAGGTCCCTGCCGCGCACACGAGCATGTTCGAGACGGGCCCTGTATCGACCATGGGCCACTGGAGAGTACCGGAACGTTCCGATGGTGGCTGGGGGGTCTCGCCAGACCGTGGCTCGGCATCCATCAAGCGACCGCACCGGGTGATCGCCGCGTGGCTACTCGATGACACCACGATCGCGGACTTGCCACCGAAACAAGGACAGCTCGGTAGAATACTTACCGCTGCGATTGAGCCGGTTTCGGTGGCTCAGCGGGTCTTGCGTATTGGTCAACGATTACTGGGCGTTCCCCGGCGGTGGACACCCCCGCACCGTTCATAAGAACCGTGATAGCCTCGATGGTCGCGCGCGACGGCCTCGGCAGTCCACCACGGTGCCCCTCAGCAATGAACAGCGGCGTCCTCCCCTGAGTGTTGGGGGTGTTCCAGATCTCGATGGCCGCACCGTGATCCGCAAGCAACTGGACAACCGTCGGAAAACTCCCGTAGGCGGCCCCATGCATCGCGGTGTCGCCATCCGCGTTTACCCCATCGACGTCGGCCCCCAAATCGAGCATCAACTGTGTAGCAATCAAGGCTTCCGGTTCGGTCCCAGCCTCTTCCTCTGGGGCGGCCGTGCCAAGCCCGGCGGCAGCCATCAACGGTGTAGTGCCGTCGAGATTCGGCATGAACGGGTCGGCGCCCA
>DQEK01000338.1:0-4321 GCA_003533545.1 Acidobacteriota bacterium
GCTGCCTGGCGGCGCTGCTTGCACCGCGGCGACCCCGGTGGTGTGCACCACCTTGGCCGCTCACGGTCTGGCCGTCGACGACGACCTGGTCATCACGGACCTGGCTACGTTGACCTGTTCGACCGGTCACGGTGGAACTGCTCTGATCGCCAACTCGGCTGATCCGGGTGCGACACCGACGACTGGTTCAACCGTGACGGTTGAAACCGTTCCGTCGACAACCACCTTCACGATGGACATCGGTGGATCTACGATTAATGGCCAGCTGGCTACCACTGGCGCCACCTGCGCGGCTGCAGACGATGCGGATCCGGTGGTATTTGTGGCCACGTCGACGGCGAGCGCGTCTCGCACGACAACCACCGACGGCACGGCGTCCTACTCGTGGACCGACACCGAGGGAACCAGTGGTAAGGACACCATCACGTTCAACCCGGCGACCTCAGGTGTTAGTGACGCGACGAAGGCCTACTACCGGTTGGCTTCGAGTACCTCGTCGGCTACAGCGGGGGACTTCACGTCCACCGACGCCAGTGGGGACGATGCGACTGATAGTGAGACGTACGCCAAGCTGGTTGAGTGGGACGGCACCAACAATGATTTCATCATTGAAATCACGGATGACACGGACGCTTCGAACTCAGTACTGAGCTACAAGCAGTACACGTTCGATGCCAACGACCACTTTGCCACTGAGGGTGTTGTCAGCTCTGCCTTGGTTGCGAACGGAACCGCGGCGACGATGGCTGCCTGGGAGACAGCGATGGGAACTGCATCGCTTACCACTGGTGGCTCGGCGAACGACATCGTCTTCATCGACTACGGAACCGGTCTTTCCACCGACATCAACCGGTTCACGATGGACGCTGGCTAAGTAGAACGGACATAATGACCTGACCTAAAGGTCATTGAGTTGGAGCCCCCGGTCCTTGGACCGGGGGCTCCACTCGTTGTTGAGCCCCGGAGATGTACGGGTTTGTTCGGCTGACATCGCTTCGGCCATGCAATTTGGCGACACCCCGGGGTCAGGGGTTCCGTCTCCTGGTCAGATCGGAGTAGTACTCTTGGTGGGGGTCGACCCGTTATCGACAGGTCGGTTCTAGGGATATTTGGGGTTATTCGGCGATCAGGGGGACAGCGTGTTCCGGAATGTGAAACGCGGCGTTGCTGTGGTGGCGGTCAACGCGGTGATAGCCGTGTTGCTGCAGGGAGTGGCGTCAGCTGCTACCCCGACAGTGCCAACGGGTCTCACCGCCACCCCCGGCAACAAGTCGGTGGTCCTGTCTTGGACCGCGTCGTCCAACGTGCCCACCGACTACATCATCCAGTGGTCCCCTGACGCGTTTGTTTCTACGACACACCGGTTTTTCGACGGTGTGAGCACCGCGACAACGGCGACCGTGACTGGTCTGACCAACGGGACCTCATACTCATTCCGGGTCAAGGGCTACAACGGGGATGGGACGTCGGACGCTACGGCCGCCACGGCAGCTACCCCCTACTCGAATCACACACCCAACGACCTGGCGGTTTTCGACGCGTGTCCGGCAAGCCTGGTACCGGCGGCGGGATTCACCGACCACACCTCGGTTGACATCGACTGTGTCAAGTACTACGGGATCACCAAAGGAACTACGGCTACGACCTATTCGCCAGTTGACTTCGTCACCCGGTGGCAGATGGCGTTGTTCCTGACCCGGATGGCTGTGCCCGCCGGCGCGACTCTCGGAACGGGCGCCGACCAGGGCTTCACCGACATTGTCGGTAAGTCCACAGAGATCCAGACGGCGATCAACCAGATCAAACAACTCGGGATCACCGTCGGTAAGACGGCTACGACCTTCGCTCCGGACGATTACGTCACCCGTGAGGAGATGGCCCTGTTTATCTCCCGGCTTCTAAAGGCTGTGCAGGTCGGACCGGGGGGCAACTGGGAGTACGTGTCGGGGAACTCGGGCGCCACGGAGATCAAGTCGATCGACACCGACCACAACTACACCGACCTGGGAACAGTCTCGCTCGTGGAGACCCAGACCGCCATAAAGAGCCTCTGGAATTTGGGGGTCACTGAGGTCACCTCGGCAACCCTGTACAGCCCCAACGTAAATATTTCCCGCCTGAACATGGCCCAGATGATGGCCAACGCGTTGGACCACACCAACGCCCGACCGGCCGGAATAAACATCCAGGGGAGCACCTATTCTGGTACCGGGAGTCTCGAGGTGACCGTTTCGGTCACTCATCGGACCGCCGGTTTTCTCCCGGTGGTCGGATCGCTCGTTGATTCCTTCAAGTACCAGCACGTCACGACCGCCGGGTATTCACGGTTTAGCGCGGACGGCTCGTGTGCCCAGACGGTGGCATCGACCGTTGGGTTGACCCGCTGCTACATCGATGCGACAGATCGGGCAACCGACGCCTACGGAAACATTGCCACCTTCGTCGAGGTCGTCCAAAGCGCAACCTATGACCTGTGGGCGTGGACGGCCGCTTCCGGAACGGTCTACGACGACGACATCCACGGCACCGACGTGAGCAAGATCACGGTCATATCGGTCTAGCGAATCGTCGGGGTCAGCGTTCCCGCAACCGGCTCTTTCTCGACTCCGGCGCACCCGGATTAATTGCTACCGGAAGGCGTCTTGGTTGCTCCCGGACACCTACCATTCAGGCATGTTGAAGCGGCTCCGACGACTGGTCGCGATCACGGTCACGACAATGATGCTCCTGTCGGGCGCAGCGGGAGCCGACGAAGTCGGTGTCACTATCACCGGGAGCGGATGGGGAGACGGTGTCGGGTTGAGCCAGTACGGCGCCCGGGCGATGGCCGATGCCGGTGACTCCGCCTCCCAGATCCTCAACCACTACTACTCCGGGGCCCAACTACGGACCATTGAAACTCTCCTCCTCGGATCCTATTTTCTGGCTGATGACGCCCCGGTCTGGGTTGGCCTCCTTCAGGACCAGACCGAACTCACTTTCCACATCGAACAGGGGAGTGCCGAGCTGTGTTTTGATGACAGCGGGCAGTGTGTGGGAACCGCAAGAGAGGGCGAGAAATGGAGATTTGCCCCTGATGGTTCCGGGGGATGCTTCTTCTCGCGCCAGGCCGGACTTGAATGGTGGAGCGGCGGCTACATCACGTTTGCCCCCTCAGGGAGTTGCTCTGCCTCGGCGCGGCCGACCTCGACATCTACCACTATCCGGGTTCCCATCAAGGGTCGTTCCTACCGGCGGGGAACACTTCGATTCCGCGAATCACCCACCTCGGGTCTCCTGCACCTTGTCGTGCAACTCGGAATCGAGGACTATCTACGGGGTATCCAAGAAATGCCGGACTCTTGGCGGGGAGCTGCCCTTGAAGCCCAAGCCATCGTCTCCCGGACTCTGGTTCTGCGAGAGGTCCTGGCAAATGGCCCAGTTGAAGACTTCGAAACCTCACGCCTGGATCTGTGTGCATGTCACATATTGGACAACAGCCCAGAACAGGTCTACGGGGGCTTCACAGCAGAAGAGGGTCACCCGTTCTGGCAGGGCCGGGTCGGTGGGACTTCCGGGCGGGTAATTACATGGAACAACGAAGTCATCTTGGCCAAGTTCACCTCGTCGACCGGGGGTCGAACCGAAAGCAACGAGGCGGCAGGTGGTCCGGCCTACCCGTATCTCGAGTCAGTCGACGACTCCATCTCGTTGTCGTCGCCCGCCGCCAACCCGTTCTCAGAATGGACGGCGGCGCTCGATCAGGATCAAATCGCCTCTCTTCTCGGGTACACATGGCTCAGTAACGCCCGTGTTGCCACCAGGAACGAGTCCGGAAGCGTTGCCACAGTGGTCCTGAACGGGGTCATAGCCGGACGTCCCGCCGAACGAACCATCACAGGGACGGCGCTGCGAGACGCCCTCGGTCTCTACTCTCCGAGCTTTTCCATATCGGTCGCCCCACGATTCGCCGACGTGCTGGTGAGCCATCCATTTGCCGGTGAGATTCTCGGCTTGAGTGAACTCGGTATCACCACTGGCTGTACCGAAGATCTCTTCTGTCCCGGCGATGAAGTCACCCGCGGGGAGATGGCCGCTTTTCTTTTACGTGCCCGAGGCCTCGAATCGGAAACCGGTGCTGATCCGTTTGTCGATGATGACGGCTCGTATTTCGAGGATCAGATCGAAACCCTGTACCACCATGGGATCACCACCGGGTGCACTCCCACGAAGTTCTGCCCGGCCGATCCGGTCACCCGCGAAGAGATGGCCGCGTTCATCACAAGGGCATTCGGACTTGTCATCCCAGACGGCGTTACCGATCCGTTTGTCGATGATGACG
>DQEK01000338.1:4657-5056 GCA_003533545.1 Acidobacteriota bacterium
TCACCACCGGGTGCACTCCCACGAAGTTCTGCCCGACCGATCCGGTCACCCGGGAGCAGATGGCCGCATTCATCATCCGAGCCCTCTCCGTGTCCTGAGACCCGTTCCGCCGGCCTGATATTTAGATCAGCCCCGCGCCAACCGACAGCCGAGAAACATGATGACTGTGCCGACCTTTGATTTCTCGAGGAGCGTCGCTCCTAGTCGCTGAGAGGCTGGTCCGTCCGCCAGCCGTGTGGGATTCCTCTCTGGCCGGTAGCTCGGACGTTTCCGTCTGCAACATCCATCAGGGATACCTCGAGATTCCCCCGGTGGTTTGAGGTAAAGGCCAGATGTCGCCCATCGGGTGACCACACAGGTTCCAGGTCGCTATGCGGGGAGTCGGTCAACTGCTCAACC
>DQEK01000009.1:0-4442 GCA_003533545.1 Acidobacteriota bacterium
GGCCACCCCCGTCGCCTCCCTCTGGGCCCAAATCAATCACGTGGTCGGCGTTCTTGATAACGTCGAGATGGTGTTCGATCACAACAACCGTATTGCCTTGGTCGACCAGCTGCTGCAGTACATCGAGCAGCTTCCGCGTGTCCTCAAAATGGAGACCAGTTGTCGGCTCGTCCAGAATATAGACGGTTCGCCCTGTGCTACGACGAGATAGTTCCTTAGACAACTTGATCCTTTGCGCCTCCCCCCCTGAAAGCGTCGTGGATGACTGGCCGAGTGTGATGTAGCCCAATCCCACGTCTTGCAGCGTTCTGAGCTTGTTCGCAATCGCAGGAAAATTCTCAAGCAAAGGCATGGCCTGGTCGACGGTCAACTCCAGTACATCGGCGACCGAAACCCCTCGATAGCGAACATCGAGCGTTTCGCGATTGTAGCGACGCCCTTTGCACTGTTCACAGGTCACGTAAACGTCCGGCAGGAAATGCATCTCGATCGCGATAACCCCACCACCCTGACAAGCCTCGCAGCGTCCGCCCTTAACGTTGAACGAGAACCGCCCGGGGCGGTACCCCCGAGCCCGGGATTCCGGCAGCATGGCAAACAGCTCCCGGATGAACGTGAACAGACCGGTATAGGTGGCCGGATTCGAACGTGGCGTACGCCCGATTGCAGATTGGTCAATCTGAATGACCTTGTCGACATGGTCCACACCATCGATGCAACGGTGGACTCCAGGAGGATCTGCCGCCCGGTAGAAATCGCGAGCCAAAGCCTTGTACAGGATGTCGTTGACGAGAGTGGACTTGCCGGACCCGCTGACACCGGTGACGGCCGTCAGCAACCCGAGGGGGATCGTCACGTCGATACCCCTGAGGTTGTTCGCGGTCGCGCCCCGTATCACCAATCTACCGTCCGATGGCATTCGGCGAACAGAAGGAATAGGAATACGGGACTCGCCACGCAAATATCGACCCGTCATCGACGGGTGCCCGTCGGTTAACAACTCGCACGGTGTCCCCTGAAAGATGACTTCGCCGCCGTGCTCGCCCGCGCCCGGCCCAAGGTCAACCAGGTAATCAGATGCACGGATTGTCTCTTCGTCGTGCTCGACCACAACGACGGTATTCCCGAGGTCCCGAAGCCTAGCGAGCGTCGCCAAGAGCAATCGATTGTCCCGCTGATGGAGACCAATCGAAGGCTCGTCCAAAACGTACAAGACCCCGGTGAGACTAGCGCCAATTTGGGTCGCGAGCCGGATCCGCTGGCCCTCGCCCCCAGACAGGGTGGCGGCGCTCCGAGCCAGCGTCAAATACCCGACACCGACATCCCTGAGGAACCCAAGACGATTGCGTATCTCGCGCAGCACTCGCCCCGCGACGAGCTTCTCTCGTTCGTTTAACTCAAGAGCTCCAAACACGTCGACGGCCTCGGCGATGGACAGGTGTACGAAGTCGGAAACCGTTCGGCCCTTCACCCTTACCGACCGGCTCTCCGGCCTTAGACGCTCACCCTGACATTCAGGGCAGGTCCGTAGAGACCGTAGGGGCTCGAGTAATTCCTGCTGGGCCCAAGTTCCAGCTCTGTACCGACGACGCAAGTTGGGCAAGATGCCCTCAAAATCTCGACCGAATGGCTGTGTCACCTGCGCACCGCGCCTCGTCCGAGAGGAGATTTCAGATGCACGCTGCCTCGAGGTCGGGCCGTGTAACAGCAGCTGCCGGTGCTTCTTAGGCAATTGATTGAACGGTGTGTCGAGATCGACACCAAAGTGTCGCTTGAGCCCCGAGAGCGCCTCACGTACCAGCTTGCTGTCACCGGCAGCCCAGGGAGAAATAGCGCCTTCCCTGAGTGACTTGCGACCGTCAGGGACGATGCGCGCTGGATCGAAGTCGTCTGTAGCGCCCAACCCCTGGCACGCCAGACAGGCACCTTGTGGAGAGTTAAAGGAAAACACCCTGGGCGTGAGCTCGGGCATGTTAACACCACAATTTGGACAGGCAAGCCTCCGCGAAAACAACCGATCGCCGCCTTCGAGTGTGTTGACAATCACCAGGTCGTTGGCTCGCTCGAGAGCCAACTCGATCCCATTTCGCAGTCGTCGTTCAACCCCAGGTCTGACCACCAGCCTGTCGACCATGACCTCGATGTCGTGGTTTCGGCGACGCTCGAGCTTGATTTCCTCGTCGAGTGACCGGAATGCCCCGTCGACCCGCACTCTTGTGAAGCCACCCCGGCGCAGGTTTTCCAGTTCTCTCTTAAACTCACCCTTCCGACCACGCACAATCGGCGCCAGCAGGTTGATGCGCTCATCGGTCGGTCCAAGTAGAACCGTCTCCAAGATGCGTTCGACCGTCTGGCAAGTGATCGGCTGGCCGCACTCCGGGCAATGCGGTACACCCACGTTGGCAAACAGCAAGCGAAGGTAATCGTAAATCTCCGTGACGGTGCCGACAGTGGAACGAGGATTCGACCCTGTGGTCTTCTGTTCGATGGAAATCGCTGGGGACAAGCCGTCGATTTGGTCTACATCGGGTTTTTCGACCTGTTCAAGAAACTGCCGAGCATACGCTGACAGGGACTCGACGTAACGACGCTGTCCTTCTGCGTATATGGTGTCGAACGCAAGCGAGGACTTACCGGACCCGGACAAGCCGGTAAAAACGATTAGCCGGTCACGCGGCAAGCTAACGTCAACGCCCTTGAGATTGTGAACGCGTGCGCCGCGTACCTCGATGCGATCGTGAGCCATAGCACAGTGGGCAACTAACGTAGCCCAGAAACGGGCCCCTAAGCTCGAACCAAATCCCGGAGTCTACATTCAACCACTACGGGGAAACACTCGGTTCCAACGGGCGGTGGCTCCGCCAATTAACCGCTCGACGGCAGCTTCCCGAACCGGTAGGCGGTGTCATCCGAAACGAGCACCGCCGCACCCGACCTATCAAACGCCACGCCGACCAACCCCGGCGCCGTAACCACGAGTTCCGTGGCTCCATCTTCCCGCACGCGATGCAATCCGCTAGCGCCGGCGAGCGCCTCGGCGACATGAAGCGTTCCGTGCATATCGAACGCGAGGCCCTGCGGGCGACCAAACCGCCGGGTAACCGTTGTCACCCGCCCGTCTGGGTCGACTCGATGAACCCCGTCACGGGTCGACAAAGTGGGCGCGGTGACGAACAGAGAGCCCGTGGGTGCCATCGCCAAGTGGAAGGCCGCGACACTTGGCGGAAGGGTAGCGAATGACGATACTTCTCCGGACAAACTCACCTTGAAAATGGTGCCCGAACGGTCGCCCACATACAACGTGCCTTCAGGACTAAAGGCCAACCCGCACGAAACACCCAGGTCTTTCGCGACCTGCTCCATCTGTCCCTCCCCGTCGATGGCGAATACAGCACCGTCGAAACGGCTTGAGACAAACAACCTCCCGCTCGGCGCCCATGCCAATGAAGTCGGGTTCATGATCCCCACGACAAACGGCTCACAAAATCCGTCCTGCCCGAGGCGAAAGATGGAAACGGGCGACTGGTCCCCACGCGCCCCACTGTAAGTGAGATAGAGTGTCCCGTCGTCACCGAACGCGGGACTGTCGACCTGGTGAACACCAGTGGCCACCGGCACCCCGATTTCCACGAACGCCGTTTCGCCCGGAGCGGTCTCCAGCCTGATCGCTGCCGCTCCCCCCTCCAAGCCATTAGGAACTAGGCAGGCAATGCTATTTCGGTCCGCGTAGACGACCCGCGCCACTAGGCCGCCAATGCGTACGCCGGCTGAACTCTCAGCGACGACGCCGATGCCAGGCCCACGAATGGTCACGACCCCGCCCGCGACGGCGGCCAACGGACTAACAGCAGTAATGCGAGGATGTGATGGTGGGGCGGACATGACCGAGGCAGGATACACGTGATGGAAATAACCCGTTAATTTCGATCATCGAGCGCCACATTCCAGCCGAGGTAGTCACGCCAACCCTCCGGGGTCGTGCGAACCCCAACGGCAATCCGTACGGTGGCAGCCCGCGGGGGACGACTGGGCGAACTGATGATGGCCATTCCCGCCTCCTCCGGGGTCCGACCGCCCTTTCGCCTATTGCAGCGCACGCACGATGTAACTATGTTTTCCCACTCCTTCCGCCCACCGTAACGCACCGGAACCACATGGTCGAACGTGAGTTCGTCCGGCGGAAACTTGCGACCGCAGTACTGACAGCGGTGATGGTCGCGAGCGTAGATATTCACCCTAGAAAATGGCGCCTGATTGAAGTGTCGCTTGATGGTGATATACCGCAGAAGGCGGATCACGGACGGAAGCTTGACCGTGAGAGACACCGAACGCACTTCGCGCGGATAAACCGATATGACCTCGACCTTCCCCTGACACCAAAGGGTGATAGCTTTCCGCCAGTCGACAACCTTGAGAGGCTCATAGCTTGCGTTGAGCAACAG
>DQEK01000009.1:4845-6730 GCA_003533545.1 Acidobacteriota bacterium
AAAAGTCTCACAGCGCACTTATCAAATGTTTATGAAGATACTACTCAACTCAACTCCAACTCATTCCAGAGCTACCCCGGCGGCGCGATCAGAAACGCTGGGCGCGACCGCAGCCAGGCGATCGAGCTGTCGCGCGATATCCGAGCTAACCTCCGCACCAACCGGCTCAAACGGAGCACGTGGAGGCCCGCCAACATAGCCGAGGTGCGCAAGCGCCGCCTTCAAACCCGGAATACCGTGAGCCGAGGTAATCAGCTTTGCTAGCGGGGTCAGCTGGCCCTGTAACACACGAGCCTCATCGTAGCGCCCCGCGTGCACGAGCTCGTAGAGTCGGACGCACTCCTCAGGCGCAACGCAGGCAAGCGCCAGGATACCCCCGGCGGCTCCCAGCATAAGGCTAGTGAAAAACGTTGGCGCGGAACCGACCAGTACAGCGAATCCCTCCGGCGCCAGACCCACTAGGTCACCGACGTAGCTCATGTCAGGACCCGACTCCTTGAACCCCACGATGTTCTCGTGAATAGACAACGTGGCCACCGCTTCGAGCGGTAGCGTGACACCAGTCAGTGCCGAAAAATTGTAGAGCAACACTGGCACCGGACATGCGTCGGCGACCGCGGTGTAGTGTCTGATAAAGGCGGCCGTCGTGAGCTGGC
Organism: Acidobacteriota bacterium; assembly: GCA_003533545.1. GTDB lineage: Bacteria > Acidobacteriota > Vicinamibacteria > Vicinamibacterales > UBA8438 > DQEK01. The sequence continues at coordinate 5,502 of DQEK01000009.1, forward strand.
CCTTGAAGAACGAAGGCGTACGTACCAGAACCAGATCGGCGCCCGCGCCCGCCGCGCGGCGACACGCCTTGATTGTGTTCTTGGTCGCCTGGCGACCAGTGCCCGCTATCAACAAGCGGTCGGAGGGAAGCTGCTCACGTGCCACGTTAATCAAGCGCTCTGCTTCGTCGTCATCGACCAATGGGGCTTCACCGTTGGAGCCGAGTACCACAAGGCCGTCAAGGGGGGTACGCATCCATCGAGTCAGATTACCCCGCCACGCGACCAAGTCGAGTTCACCGTCATCATCAAAAGGCGTCGGGACAGGCGCGTAAACACCAGAAATGGTCATCGGTCACATCCGTGGCGGGGCGACTTCGAAGGGAAACAAAAGCTACCGACGCCACAGTAGCGGTGGTGCATAAGCATTGTCAATCCAACCGAACATCGGCAGCGGAACGACTGCCCACCGTACAAGGAAGGACCCGGCGTGCCGAATGAAATCGGCCACAGCCGGGCTCTGGAAGTTCGCGGGTAGGTCATGGCCGACGGTGCATCCGATTGGCAACCGGGTGCCCACGACCGGTGGAAACAAAGCGGCCTGCCGTCCCGAGGGGGCCGACCAGACTACCAGGTCCGGACCCATCGAGGCAGACGTTGCCTAAAGTAATAGCAATTACCGGGCCAAGACTCATGGAAACATCAAGAAAACAGATAACTCTATTTATAACAACGTTTATAAGAATTTTTCAGACCTCGTTGAGTCACCTTATGTGAGACGACCGGTCCGATCCGGCACCCAGTCGTGGCGATAGAGTCAGAAATGTGTGCGACGGGACACCCCCGCGTGTGCCTGCCCATACGCATAGGGCCGCCTACCGACGGCCCTGTCCCAAACTAGTTACCGGGAGCACCCGACAACGGCGCATCGTGGAAGCAGAACTCTGAGACTAGCCGCCCGCCGAGTAGGTACTCCTGGATAATCCGTTCAAGCACAGGCCGGCCGCAGTCGGGGGGCTGTTCTGTCATACCGCAAGGGAAACGAGTAGGGTGGCAAACCCTGGCTGGCGCACGTAGGATAGCATGACGCGCTCCCGTCCCCGCCGGGGTCAGGGGCCTTCAGCCGTAGCTAAGACATGAGCCGACATACCGGATTTCTGGACCGCGCCCTGACGGTGTTTCTTGCCACTGTTGAACGCGGCGGCAACGCCTTACCGCACCCAGGCACACTGTTCGCCTTGCTCGCCGGC
>DQEK01000082.1 GCA_003533545.1 Acidobacteriota bacterium
GCTCCGCATTGTTTTTCGAACTCATCGAGGCGCCGAAATCGACAGAACGGTCTCGGTCGAGCTTCCCTCGAACGTTCGCGGTCCAATCCAGCTGCTTATTGCCGACGGGACCACGCTTGCCCGCCAGGAACGACAGGAATCAGGCCAAGGGCTGCAAGCTACGGACTTGCCGCAATTGGTTCGAGCGATGAATGAAGCGCGTCGGAATAACCAAGTCTACGTCCAGCTTCGTCGCACAGACGAAGGTGCGGTTATGGCCGGACGTCGGATGCCGTCCCTTCCCCCCTCCGTACTTGAGGTATTGGGGGCGGACCGAAGCGGTCCCGGATTCACACGGCTGCGAAACACAAGCATCGGCGAATGGAGTATCGCACTCGACCATGTCGTCTCTGGCTCTCGTGTCTTGACCCTCGACTTGAACAACCCGTAGGAGAGCCCCGGGATCTGCATCACACGCAACGAACGCCTTCATGATGCGCTCAACACTTCCTAGGGCACCCGCCAACCCCACTCCGTACGTGCGCGTGCGTCGTTGGTGGGTCCAGATAGTGCTAGCCGTCTTCGTCGCCGCGTCGGTGGCAGCGTCACCCACGTTTTGGAGGATATCGACTCAGGCCGAGTTCCTTGAGGGAGACATCTCTTCTCTAACAATAGATGCTGACGGACATCTTGGGCTGGGACCGGTTACTGACGAATTCTTCGACACGACGGCACCGGTGCTCTGGTCCCTGGCTGCGGCGTCAGATGGGGCCCTGTGGGCAGGAAGCGGCAGTGACGGACGGCTATACCGTGTCACACCGGAAGGTCGAGGGGAAACCATTTTCGAGGCGGACGAGACTGACATCTACGCAATTTCTTCCGGACGAGACGGCGCCGTCTTTGCCGCGTCTTCCCCAGAAGGTCGCGTCTACCGCGTGGATCGAAACGGCGGCGTCACGACTGTGTTCGAGCCAGACGCCACCTACATTTGGGCTCTTGTTGTGGCGCCGAATGGGAGTCTCTTTGTTGGGACGGGCGACCCTGCGCGTATTTATCGGGTGGATCCCGACGCCAACGAGAGCGAGGTTGTCTTTGAGAGTGACGCGACGCATGTCCTCTGCCTAGCGCTCGAACCTTCTGGTTCACTACTAGCCGGCACTGAATCACCAGGACAAGTCTTGCGCATTGAACCTGAAGGAAGTGCGTTCGTTCTTCTGGATACCCCCTATGACGAGATTCGGACATTACGACTACAGCCGGATGGCGCGGTAATCGCAGTCGCTGTAGCCGGACAGAGGCAAGGCACGACTTCCCCAGTAGCTGTTCCGACACCCGCCACAGTCTCTGTGACGCCCTCGGTTTCAGTAACGACCAGCGTAACTGCCGTCGTCTCGTCGGAGGCCCAGGCATCGCAGAGTTCAGGGATTGGGAACAATACCAGCGGCACCGGTGAAGGAGCCGTCTACCGAATAGCTCCTGATGGCCTCTGGGACCAACTGTGGAGTTCCGATACAGATGCGCCCTACGACGCAATCATCGACGCGACCGGAGCGCTGCTTGTCGGTACTGGACCCAAGGGAAAGATTTATCGCGTGAGCAACGACCCGCCTCGAACCATATTGCTGGGCCGCGCGCCTGCGCGGCAAATCACCCGATTTTTGGAAGGCGCTGACGGCGCCGTTCGGTACGCTACCGCCAACCCAGGTAAGGTTGTCCAACTGACGAGCGCATTAGCCAGCCGCGGTGTTTATGTGTCGGCGGTTCGCGATGCAGAGACTGTCGCCAAATGGGGCACCATCAGTTGGCGCGGCTCAACCCCGGACGGCAGCCGAATCGAATTGGCGAGTCGTTCCGGAAATACGGACATTCCGAATGCTACCTGGAGTGATTGGTCCGCACCATACGCTGACGGGAAAGGCAGCCTTATCTCCAGTCCCAATGCCAGGTACCTCCAGTGGCGTGCGACACTGATAGCCGGCGACGCATCCCCACGCCTCACCTCGGTGACTGCAGCTTATCTGCCCCGAAACCTCAGGCCTGAGGTGACGAAAGTTACGGTGCATCCTCCGGGCACCGTGTTTCTAGAATCCTTTAGCAGTGGCGACCCGGCACTCGCAGGGTTGGAAGAAGAGCCGACATCGAACGCTGCTGGTTCGGCTAGGACACTGGGTCGTCAGAGCTACCGCAAAGGATTGCAAACTTTCGTGTGGGAAGCATCTGATGCCAACGGGGATACTTTGCGTTACACCGTCTCGTTTCAGCCTGAAGGCCAGACATTGTGGCAAACCCTTCAGGCGGATCTTGTCGATTCGGTATTCGCCTGGGACACCACTCTTACCCCAGACGGTGCCTACCGCATCAAAATCGTGGCGACCGACGCTCAGGATAATTCTCCTCAAAACACCCTGGTCGGGCAGCGGGAAAGCCCCGTGTTCGACATCGACAATTCGGCGCCACGAGTAGAAATCTTGGGCGTAGAACAACAAGGGGACCAGGCGAGCCTGGCATTCCACGTTAGCGACACGCATTCTCCGATAAGACACGTCGAGATTCGGGAGGGAACGGGCCCGTGGCGTGTGGTTTATCCGACTGATGGCATCCCTGACGGTCTCCTTGAGGAGTTCCTCGTGTCCATCGTTGGTGACGAGAACTCCGCCGTGATCCGAGCCACCGACGCCCTTGCTAATACGGTCACCGTATCAGGGCGCTAGTCGGAGTGCCGTTGCGGTTATGTTTGTCTTTGGCGCGTTTGCACCCCGCACGAAGAGCACGCGATGCGATCGTTCTTGGCAATCCGGGATTCCAGTGTGTCGGAGCCGTGGCGACGTTTGCCTTAGACGCAGCGAGCCATCAGACACACTCGACTCGCGCCGAACAGGGATATTCTCCGGCGACAAACCGCGGGCAACTACCTTTGGGGACCGGCACGATCGATTGTCCTGATTCTGACGACGATTTAAACAGGCACGGCTAATAATGCTAAACGGTCTTGTTGTCTTCGTGGCGCTGGCCTCCGTGCTCCTCGCGGCCGCCTCCGGTCAGATGCAAGCCGTGACGGACTCCGTCGTGGCCTCTGCAGGAGGCGCTGTGGAGTTGGCCATCGGCCTGGTTGGTCTCATGGCGTTCTTTCTCGGCCTTTTTCGAGTAGCAGAAGACGCGGGTTTACTTCGGCACTTGGCAGGCCTCCTAAGACCGCTAATGAGTCGCCTTTTTCCCTCCGTTCCGGTCAACAGTCCGGCCATGAGCGCCATGATTCTGAACATCTCGAGCAACATGCTCGGTCTCGGCAATGCCGCGACGCCCTTTGGCATCAAGGCGATGGAAGAATTGGACAAGCTCAATTCAAAGACCGGCACGGCAACCAATGCGATGGTTCTATTTCTAGCCATTAACACGTCCGCTCTCGCGATCCTTCCGTCCGGCGTTGTGGCCCTGCGGGCCTCCATTGGCTCCCAGGACGCAATGGGCATCTTCCTCCCCACGTGGTTCGCGAGCGGCTGCGCAACGTTAGTGGCCATCACGGCAGCGCTCTTGCTGAGCCGGTGGCCGCGTTACCGCCTGACCGAACCGAGTCCGATTGCCATCGGAAGCATTCCAGGGGAAGAAGTTGCGGGCATGGAGGACCTCAATGCTCCAACCCCGTTGCGCTCGAGGCCACTCAGGCAATGGCTTGCCCGCGCCTTCTGGCTACTCCTATTCGCATTTTTCGTGCGTACACTGTGGGCGTCCCGGGCAACTGCGACTGCAGATGCGATCACGGCCACTGCCTCCGCGTGGATGCTGCCGATCCTCGTTGCTGTACTTATGCTCTACGGATGGGTGCGGGGCGTTCGGGTGTACGACTCTTTAGTTGATGGCGCGAAGCAGGGATTCCAGGTCGCACTCCGGATCATTCCGTACCTCGTCGCAATCTTGGTCACCGTCGGGATGTTCCGTGCCTCTGGTGGAATCGATCTCATCGTTGCTTTTCTGTCGCCAGTCACCGTGTTCTTCGGATTGCCTGCCGAAGCCCTGCCGATGGCACTACTTCGTCCGCTAAGCGGAAGTGGGGCCTTTGGCGTTATGGCCGAAGCCATGACTGCTCATGGTCCGGATTCGCTTGTCGGTTATATGGTGAGTACATTTCAAGGGAGCACCGAGACGACGTTCTACACATTGGCGGTCTACTACGGCGCGATTGGGATTCGCAACACCCGCCATACCGTGCCAACCTGTTTGCTCGCGGACATAGCTGGCATTCTCGCTGCTGTGCTCATTGTTAATATGATGTTCGGATAGCAACTCGCAGGCGTCCGGACGAAAATTAAGCAGCCTGAGGTGCCCACATTCGTCCTCCCGGTGCCTAGGATGAGCGTCCTCGAAGACCATATTCCCCGATTAGCATGGTCACGTGTATGAGCACCCCGTGAACGAAGAATCTCAAGCCTCTAGAATATGCCACAACCTATCGTCGGCCTCTCGGCCCTCTGCTCAGTAATCCGAACATGATTCGACCGATCTTGCGCTATGGGGCGCCCGTCCTGCACAGAGGCGCGACAGAAGTGCAGGAGCTTACCGTTGCCACTCAAGGCCTTCTCGACGACATGATTGAAACGATGTACGCCGCCTCCGGCGTCGGCCTGGCCGCGCCGCAAATAGGCGCTGAACAGCGCTTGTTCGTTGCCGATGCATCCTCGGGACGGTCGGTGGAGGAATTGTTCGTGGTAATCAATCCGACCATCGTCGAAGCGGATGGTAGCCAACATGAAGAAGAAGGGTGCCTGAGCCTACCGGGATTTACCGAGCGGGTGGTTCGTTACAACCGTGTCATTGTGGAGGGCTTGAATCGGGACGGACAACCGCTACGCGTTGAGGGTGAGGGGCTCTTGGCTAGAATATTTCAGCATGAAATTGATCACCTTGACGGAAGCCTGTTTGTCAATCATCTGCACGGCATCAAGCGAGAAGTGATCGTCCGACGCATTCGGAAACTTCGACGCGCGGGGAAATGGTGAACATCGCTTTCTTTGGCACGCCCACCTTCGCCGCCCCTGCACTCGAGCGGCTGGTGTCCACAGGAAACAACGTGTCGATCGTTGTTACGCAACCCGACCGCCGACGTGGCC
>DQEK01000217.1:0-3868 GCA_003533545.1 Acidobacteriota bacterium
CTCATCAGGCCCGCCAGGAATCTCAGTCGTGATACCTACTCCTTCACGATCCACTCGGCGTAAAGACCGATCACGCCGCGCGCGGTGGTGACGTTCACCACCGCGCAGGTCACTTGGGTGGTCATCGCGCCCGACAGAGTCACCGGGATATGAACTCCATGCTCTACCGCCCCTGCAGTAAACGGAAGGGACCGGGGCAGCTCAACCGCGGGGACGAGCTTGGGCAGCTCGTGTCCACACGTGCAACAGCAGTGTCGCGAACGGCCAGGGCCTACTGTTCGTTGGTCTGCTGCACAAAGCGGCTTGCTTCCTCGTAACCCGGCAAAGCACCACGTCCTTGCCAATTCGAGAGCAACCGGGCATAGTGCTCGCCCGCAGCATCGTGGTCGCCGCTTCTCACCGCAGATCGGGCCATCCCGAGCAACGACCGGGAACGTCCCGCCATCCGCCGCAGGGAGGTGGCGAACATGTCGACAGCCTCGGCCGGCCGGTCGAGCTCAAGCAGTATCTCTCCATAGAGTTCGTAGGGCGGCTTCACCGGGTTAGCCGCACCATTCGGCAAGCGCATACCATCCACGATTTCCAATGCCTCGTCCATGAGCGCCACCGCAGCGTCACCCTGTCCACGCGCCAGACGAACCAGCGCTGCGACCTCCCGATACATGATCCCAGTCGCTGGGCTGTCATCCTCGGCCATCGCCTTGAGCTTCGCGGCGGCCGCCTCGGCCGTCATCAAGTCACCGGTCTCAACCGCACTAATGCCGGTCGCCAGTAGCTCTGCCGCCGAAGAGTCATCGGTGATCGGCTGCACCTGCCACTCCTCGCTCTCAACGACATACCGCGCCCGCACCAACGGTAGAGTCGTTTGGGCCCGAGCCTGCCCGTCGCTCTCCCGGGCCACCATCTCAAGCCGCTGTATCCAGGTTCTGGCCTTCGCGTAATCCCCGAGTTGCAGGTCACCATACTGCCCCCAATCGAGCGCATGCACCGTATCCCCGACGCTGTCGCCAGGGACCCACAAATCTCGTGCAACGTCGTAAGCCACCTGGTTGTGGTTCGACACGTAATCCCACATCCCATGCTGGATGAAAATGTGCGTCGGCATGTGTCTGGCGTGTGCCACCGCCGGGGCAATCTCGGCGTAGCGAAGCGCTGCTGGCAAGGCCAGTGGGGCATGCGTGGGGTCGTCAAACGCGTGAATCGCGTAGTGCGGCGCACCGGGATGGTTCGGGTTCTTGCCGAACACCTTCAGAGCCAACGCGCCAGCCTGCATCTCGTAACGAAAGGTCCGATCGTTCAGCGCCCGCGCAGCGCTAAGCGTGGCAACAGCCGCGAAGGTGGCGACCTCGTCATCGTCCGGGTATCGGTCCGACAACTGGTGCATCGCCTCCATGTAGGCCACTCGCCGGTCGTCATACGCGCCCTCCTCACCCCAGAGCACTTCCACCGCTGCGAGGAAGCCCTTCTCACGGTCGGTCGGCGCCTTCGCCAACCGCTCGTCGCGGGACGCACCCAGTCGCTGCAACACAGCCCGGGGATTATCGTCATCCGGCGGGCTGCCGAACAGCGGGTGGTTGTAACAGAGCGTCTCACCCCAGTAGGCCATCGCAAAATCAGGGTCGAGTCGCTGCGCCGCTTGGAACTCCGCGATCGCCTGTTTCCATCCGAAGCTATGGAGAATTGCGACCCCACGCAGAAAATGCTGTTGAGCCTCTGGTGACCCGGACGTCGGAAAATCAAGCGAACCGACGCTGTTGAATTGTGCGTCGGACGTCGCGGCAGTAAACATCCACATCACGATGACGACGCCGCTAAAGAATTTTTTCATCGAGAACACTCCTGAGTCGCGTCCATGGGGCCTGCACCGGTGCACTCGATTATAGTGCCGGAATGACGCCGGCGCGGACGATACACCGCCACCGGAAGAGGACACCTTGTCTCTGCCCGAGGACGCCGGTGGCGCCCTGGCGGCCGTTAACACGGTCAGACACATGGTACGATCTCTGCATAGTAAGTAACCGCCATGCTACCTGATTTGTTGCGGTCCCTGGGACACACATTGCTTCAGCCCGGAACCCGCCGCTTCTTGAGCCGGGGCATCCGAACACTGGGGTTGCTCGTTTCACTCGCTTCGCCGGCCGTCGCCGATGAACTACCCGCTGCGCCGCAAGCGGGAACACAAACGTCGCGCGAGACCACTCCCGACTTTCTTTTCGGCCGCCCGCGGCATCAGCTCGGGGTGTCTGGCGGCTGGCTCGTCGCATCCCAAAGCGGCGGTGTTTTTGACTTTACCCGAGATTTGCTGACGGTAAACGACGGCGACTTCGACACGGCGTCGGTGCGCTTCGGGTTCGGTCGGTCGCTTAGCCCGAGACTCGATTTGGTCGCCGAGATTGGTTACAGCGGAGCCAATGCGGCATCCGAGTATCGAGATTTCGTCGACAACGACGACCTCCCTATCGTGCAGACCACGCAGCTAAGTCAGGCGCCGCTCGTCGTCGGACTGCGATTGTGGCTCATCCCTCGCGGCCGAGAGGTCAGTCGTTTTGCGTGGGTAGCCAACAGATTCGCCCCTTATGTCGGGGTCGGCGGTGGGACCCAGTGGTATCGGTTCAGGCAGGCTGGCGATTTCGTCGATTTTGTCGACTGGTCAATTTTCGGTGATGTGTTTGAATCGTCTGGGTGGGCCGCCACCGGTCACGTGCTCGCTGGCGCCAGCATCCACCTCTCCCGCCGCTTGTCCATGGTCATCGAGGCGCGGTATCTTTGGGCGGACACCGCGCTCGGGCGAGACTTCGTCGGGTTTGAGGACATCGACCTTAACGGCTCGCACATCACCGCTGGAATTGAAGTGCTGTTTTAGTGCCCCGGTGACGTAACTCAGGGTGAAACCGAAGATGGGCAGTTCACCGGAACGAACATTACGAAACACTCGATGCACTGAGGAACTTGCCATGACGAGACGGCCAACGGCCCACAACCGACCCGCTTCTGTGCTGGACGTCCAGGGCAAGCTACCCGCGCTCGTCGTCACGGTGCTGCTCAGTGTGGCAACAATCCAAGCGTCAGCCGGACAGCGTGCGCCCACCGAATCTCCGTGGCTTCCGTGGCTGGATTGCTGGCAACTGGTGGAAGAGACCGGGATGCTGGCTGACCACGAGGACGAACAACGGGCGTTTGCCGACCGTGTCGTGGTCTGCTTGACTCCCAAGGCCGACACCGACGAGCCGTCGGCGGTCGAGGTCACGACGATCGCCGATAGCGAACGTGTTCTAGTCGAGACCCTCGACGCCACCGGAGCACCGTATGAGGTCTCCGAAGGGGCCTGCACCGGCCGTCGACAAGACACCTGGTCGGCCAATAGTGCCAGGCTCTTCACACGTGTGCACCTAGATTGCGAGGACGGCGGGCAACGTTCCGTCTCCGGAGTGGGGCTGATGACCAACGCCTCGACCTGGCTAGATATTCAGCTGGTGGAGGCCGGTGAACGAGGCTTAGCAACCGTCCGACGTTACATCCGGGCGAGCGAGGCGGCAATCAGGGAGGCGGGTGCCACCCCACCCGCCTCGGGTCTGCGCACGCAGTCTCGCGAGGCGGCACGGCTGATAAGCAGCAGCGGTTTCGGTATAACGGACGTCATCGAAGCGCATCGTGAAACCGCGCCTGCAGTCGTCGAGGCGATGCTCGTGGAAACTAACGCCACATTCGCGCTCGATGCATCGGCGCTCATCGCGCTCGATAACGCCGCAGTGCCTGGCGAACTCATCGATCTCATGGTCGCGCTGTCCTTTCCAGGCGCGTTCGTCGTCGATCGCCCTACGGTCAGGGCATCGTCGTCTGGCGGAGGCGGAGGCGGAGGCGGGGGCGG
>DQEK01000217.1:4174-4568 GCA_003533545.1 Acidobacteriota bacterium
GGCGGAGGCGGAGGCGGGTTTGTAGACCATTACGGTCCCTACGGCTTCGATCGTTGGTATCCGTATTACGCGTCACCGTTCGGGTATTACTACGGCTGGTCACCTTACAACTCGCTCTACTATCTGGGACCCTCAGCCTCCTACTTGATCCTGCCGCAGGGAAGGGGAGGAGGAGGTTCGGGCCGATTCCAAGAGCGTGGACAGGCTTTTAGCGGGCGTGGCTATGCCCGCGTCGGAGCACGCGAATCCGCCCCTGATCGCCAGACGCCAAGCCGCGTTTACCGTGGGGGTGGTAATCGCGGCAGCAGCTCCTCCGGGAGGGCCAGCGGCGGGGGCGCCAGCGGCGGCCGCGCCGCCCCAGGCGGCTACAGCCGTGGCGGTTCGTCTGGTGGTC
>DQEK01000249.1:0-3864 GCA_003533545.1 Acidobacteriota bacterium
CGCATCCGCGGCCGACGAACTCGAAACACTGGGGGAAGCGCTTTTCTTAGATGCCAATCTCTCTCTTAATCGCAACCAATCCTGCTCCACCTGTCACGATCCGAACGTAGCGTTCTCCGACGGCCGGGACGGTGACCTAGGCGGCGCCGTGTCTCTTGGCGACGACGGCCTCTCCCTCGGCGACCGAAATGCGCCCACGCTCACGTATGCCTCGCTTATTCCGACATTCCAACGCAGCGAGGACGGTAACTATGTTGGGGGGTTCTTTCGAGACGGTCGTGCGGCGACACTCATCGACCAGTTAGCCGAACCCTTTACCAACCCTCTCGAGATGGCGTTACCAGACATTGGAACCGTTGTGGCGCGCGTCCAAGAAACTCCGTCGCATGTCTCGTCACTTGAGAACATTTACGGTGACGGCGTGTTTGACAACCAGGAAGGTGCCTTTCAGGCCATCAGCGAGAGCATCGCAGCATTCGAACAGACAGCGCGTTTTGGCCCGTTCGACTCGAAATACGACCGGTATCTCAAAGGCGAGTATGCGTTAACGAAAGAAGAGGAGCTCGGGCGCGTGTTCTTCTTCTCGCAGCTTACCAATTGCCACCGCTGCCACTTATTGGAGACCAAGGAATTCACAGCCGGAGAAACGTTCACCAATCACCGCTACCACAACATCGGCGTCCCAACGAACACCGTGGTACGAGAACACAACGGTCTGCCGTCCACGTATACCGATACCGGACTGTTGCAAAACCCGGCGGTTGACGACCCGGCCGTCGCAGGTCAATTCCGGGTGCCCAGTTTACGTAATGTTGCTGTGACCGGGCCCTATATGCACAACGGCATCTTCGAAGACCTACTCACAGTCGTCCTTTATTACAACAGGTATACCCTGGGCAATCCGAACAATCAGATCAATCCCGAAACTGCCATGCCCTGGAGACCCGCGGAACTCCCCGACACCATCGACTACGACCTCTTACGCACGGGTCAACCCATCAGCACCAGGCAGGCGCGAGCGTTGGTCGCATTTCTTGAGACGCTCACCGACCGACGGTATGAGGCCTTGTCGGAACGTTAGTTAGTTTGGTGCTCGCGTGCCGTCCAGCCGCAACGTACGCCGATACTTCAGTGGGTCTGCCAATACCTTCTTTCTCGCCTCGGCAATCTCACCGGCAGAATACGGCTGAAAGTCCGCCGGCAACGTGTCCGCATTAAACGTCTCAAGGATCCAATTTAAGACGATGGCAAGACCTTCGTCATCCAACGCGGACTGGGACACACCCGGCACACGGACGACATACTCTCGCCCAACCGGCGTCGCCACAAGGCGACCGATCTCGTTAACCAATGTTGGTACATCCGGTGGCACACCCGTCCCATTCGCAAGGTGGCAGCCACGGCAATGCAACAGATACCTCGCTTGCGCGTCATCCGCTGCATCAACGACACCCGAGAGCAACAATACCGCCAGCGTGATTACCAGCACCATCAGTCGGCCTCAGGCGCTTCTCCAAGGACCACAGCAACCGTGCAGTGATAGGTGCGAGCCTGTGTGCCGAAACACCAGAGAATGTTGTTACTGTTGCTCGGAAAGTACACGGGTTTGTCTCGTTCCGTTCGGTTACAACCGCATCGCGAGCATACCGCCTTGCCACAACAATCGTTATACGAGATCAGGTAGTCTCGTTCATCCGCCCCGTTACGGCAGGTTCCCACCCACGTAATCGGCGATGCTTCCGCGCCCGGCGGACACGTCTTGTGTGTGCCGCCGCAGCAGGCGCACAGGGTGCCGCCGAGCGCGCAGTAGCGCCAGTACTCACACGTCTTCGAATCCCCTAATTCGGTCGGTGTTTCCTGGGCAAAGGCCCGAGCGACCGGTAGCAATGGCAGCGCTGCCGCGCCGACCAACATCGCCCCGAGTCGTCCCAGAAAGCTGCGCCGTGAGACACGGCGCGCCAGCAAGCGAAAGCTCGCGCGAGCGGTTTCGTCAAGCCAGTAGTACCCATTTGTGATGACATGTGATCTGCTCATGAGACCTGTTCCTTTACCGAGGCATTAAATTTCTCCTCGCTATCGACCGTGACCCTCCGTACGTACTCTTGCACCGTGGCAATTTTCATGTCCATCGCTTCGACCAAACTTTCAAGATGTTCTCGACTATTGACCAATCCCTTACTCTCCAACGTGCCGTCGGCACCAATGAGCACGGCAAACGGGAGTTTGCTGACGTGGTAACTCATTCCCAACGTCTGTGACAGGGTGTAGGGATAGGCGCCAAGGTTTAAATCGGCCGCATAGGCCACGTGCTGCTCCGGCTTGTCGCCATCACTTGCAAAGACCAACCGCATGCGGCGGCGTTCGCTGTTCGCCAACGACGTCGCCGTCGGCACCAGGGATCGACATACGGGACACGTCGGCGAGATAAACAAGACCAATGTCGCGAGTCCGTTCGCATCAGGGCCACCGACCGTCACCGGATTGCCGCTGAGGTCCTGCAGCGCCATCAGTTCTGTGGCTTCCCCCACTTTCGGCCCCTCGGTCGGCTGCAGCGCCCCAGCCGGCGCTACCCGTTCGTGCAAGATGCCAACCTGCCGGGCCAACGCGAGCACCACCACAGCAAGTGCTATTACCAGTAACCAGAGTACGAGGTTGGAGATCAGTAGCGGGTCAGTCACGAACCGCCTCCAGCCCTTTGCGCCAACTCTTAATGGCCACACCGTTCTGAAATAACTGATTGGCGGTCGCGTACAACAGAGCGCCCACCACCACTGCGCCCAGGAGCATCACGTGTTCCCCGACACCAAGCCCTCGTTGCGGCCCCGGTAGCGTGGCGGCCAGCGCGGTAATCGCCAGCCCTAGATTCCGTAAAACCAACCCGACTGACAGGTGTTGCTCGTGCTGCAACGCCCCGCCAAAACCGCACCCACATCCAATGTGCACACGCCCCCGGACAACGTTGACCCCCATTGCCAACCCGTAGGTGGCGAACAGCCCAGCGCTGGCATAGGCCACAACCTGAATTTGCAATGCAAACAACCAACCGAGAGCGAGCCACAACTCCACGATCGGAAGGAACCGAGCGGTCAGCGGAACGAGACGAGATGGAACGATCTGGTAGTCGCGCACCGCCGCCTGAAAATCATCGAGCCCTGTCAGCTTGTGCACCGCCGCAAGAAGAAACAGCAACGTGAAGCCTAGCGACACAAACTGTAAGAGAAACGGACCCACTATCATTTAGAACCCTTGGATAAACCCAAGTGGACCGGGATTGTCGATCGTCCTGTCGACTGTGAGCTTGATGGCATCGTACACATGCAGGCCACCTTCCTGGTCTGCGACGATGAGCTTCGGCTCGTCGCTTTGCGTCACGAACAGATTGCTTGCCGGCGCCGCGAGTTCGATTCGCTCGACACGCCGTTGCGCGTTGATGTCATACACCCAGATCTCCGTACCCGCCTGATAGTGCGTATACTCGCCGCCTCGGTGCATCAAAATGTAGGCGTAGCCACTCGGCGCATGCACGCTGTAGAACTGGCGGCCTCCGGGACGCCACTCGTCGTCCCCATCCAACAAGTCCCACGCTTCACTCACCACGATGTCGGACCCGTCAACCGATACGTCGAATGCTTTCCCCTCGTACGATACGAGCCACCAGCCGTCTGCTGTTGGTTCAGGTCGATCGAACACGGGATCGACCTGCACGTCGAAGAACCTGTTCCCGCGAACACGGTTCGTTTCGGTGCCGTCTTCACCCAGCTGGATCAGTTGCAGCACACCGTCGCCGCAGAGGGTCATGAACGCCAAGTCGTCGACCGGCATGATGACTGCGCAGCCCGGTGTCGAAACCTCGCCGACAAAGGT
>DQEK01000249.1:4262-5146 GCA_003533545.1 Acidobacteriota bacterium
CCGTTCCCGGTGAGCCCCGCATGCCGACGCAGCGGCTGCGCTTCCACCTTCTGTGGGATTTCGATCTCCGCAATTGGAGAGAGGTTCTCGAAATCATAGACGGCCACGATGTCGGTTCGGTCTCCGCGCACGCCACGCGAGTAGTATCCTTCTGCGGCATAGAACTCACCGCGCTCACGTGACACCTCGACGGCCGCCGTCCGATTGCTCAGTGAGAGAAGGCCGTGCATCTCTCCAGTCTCAGCGTCATAGATATAACCGGCTGTCCTGGATTTCGAAATGAACCAGTTGTCTTCCGGTGGGGCCATTGTCTCGCTGCCTACCGTCTCGGGGGGAATCTGCGCCTGTGCAGTCGGGACGAGTAACAACAGGGACAACGCCGTCAGGATGGTGGCGCGCATTATGTCTCTCCTCCGTGACTGGGTGTGAGACGTGCCCGTGCAGCCAACCCCCAGCCGATCGGTTCATTCTAGCTGAGAATCCGACGACTCGGCTGGGATCTCACTAGGTTTTGTCGCGTGAATGTGCCGTGCCGCTGTGTCCGTTTCTGTGCCCACCCTTGTCAGCCGAGCGCGCTCTCTACGGACCAATGGGGATGCAGCGCCGGCCGCGTGTCGGGCGACTTTAATGCGTGTTATCGTCTCGCTGACCTTGACATCGGAGAATACGACATGAGCGATGTAATCCAACACAGCCTGCTCAGCGCTCTAGCCCTGACATGCCGTTCGCGCCACCGCTTGAGGGTTGACCAGAAATGGCCACCATGCGGGTGTTTATTCGGATTGAGAGGAGTTGCCCGATAATGGTTCGTTTCCCCCGAGAGATTCGCGACCGACTCGGTGCCACTTTCGTTCACGCTCGACGTCGAAACGCGCGATCGACAG
>DQEK01000076.1 GCA_003533545.1 Acidobacteriota bacterium
CCCGCCGGCAGCACGTAGGTCGCGAGTTGGGCCAGCAGGATCAGTCCGAAAATCAGGACCAGCGAATCTGGGAAACGCCAAGAGCGCAACCCGGTCATCTAGGAAATCTCCGCGTTAAGCACGATTGGTGGGGTCGTCGGACACGCGCACCAAGAGTTTGCCAAAATTCTCGCCGCGTAACAGCCCCTGAAAAGCTCCGACAGCCTTGTCAATCCCCTCGACGACATCTTCGCGATATTGCAACTCACCAGCGCGAATCCAGCCACCGACATCCCGAAGAAAGTCGCCCTGCCGGGCCACATGGTCGAAGACGATAAACCCGCGGAACATGAGACGTCGAACCAGCGTCAATCCCATCACACGGGGCACCTCATTCGGCCCCTCGGGCAACCCGGTCATATTGTAGTTAGCGATACGCCCGCAGATCGGCACGCGTGCGAAGTCATTGAGTAGCGGCAGCACCGCATCGAACACCTTACCGCCAACGTTTTCGAAGTAGAGGTCAATGCCGTCCGGGCATGCGGCTTTCAAGTCGTCGGGAAAAGTTTCGCTCCGGTGGCTGACGCAATCAGCGAAGCCGAGTTCGTTCGTCACGTAGTCGCACTTCTTCTGAGCACCAGCAATGCCGACGACCCGGCAGCCCTTGATACCCGCGATCTGTCCGACAACGGCACCAACGGCTCCCGACGCCGCCGACACCACCACGTTGTCGCCCGCTTTAAGCTCGCCGACATCGAGCAATCCGACATAAGCGGTCATACCGGGCATGCCCAACACGCCGACGGCGGTTGAGATGGGGGCAACCGTCGGGTCCAGTTTTCGAACCCCCTGCCCATCCGACACGGCGTAGTCTTGCCATCCGTTACCCGAGAGCACGAAATCGCCCTCCGAGAATTGATTGTGCTTGGAGGAAACCACTTGGCCGACCGTCTGAGCCGTCATGACCTCACCGAGGTTGACGCCTTTTGCGTACGAGGCGCCCTGGTTCATCCGGCCGCGCATGTAAGGGTCGAGAGATAGATAGATGGTACGGATGAGCAGTTCACCCTCGGCTGGCGTCGGCACCGGCGTCTCAACCAGCCGAAAATCGGTGTCGGACGGAAACCCGACCGGATGGGAATTGAGAAGGACCTGATGGTTGGTTCCTGAAGACATGTGAGAAGTCCACTCCTTGCCACGGGCCCGGATGGGTCAATACCGACGAGGCCGCGATTATACCCGCCGTGTGATCAGGCCTGCTCCCCGGGGCGACAGTGACTGCGAGGCGCCCACCCGGAAGGAACTCAAGAAGCCACTACAGAACGAGTTCAAGTTCGGTGGCGGTGAGCGGACCGGTCAACCACGACATCAACCACGGGTTTTGCGTCTGTTTTTGTGACTCTCGTTATCTGGTGCTCGGAATCGAGCAAGCCGCACCGCACGACACCGGCGCCGTTGCCGCGGGATGATGGACGACCCTCCTACTGGGCCACGCGCTGGCCCTAATGGTTATCCGCCCTTCTTGGCACTCCAGGTGCCACCACCGGCGTCCCCGTAATCACAGGTACCCTCCATCGTGTCGCCCATGATCTTACCGGTGTAGCTCGCCGCGCCAACCCCTTCGGCGCCGAAGGTAAACTCAATCGTGTCGCCGGTCACTTTGCCCGTCAGATCGGCTTGGCCGAACGTACCCTCGTAGGTACCCATCAACATCTCGCCATCCTGTTTGAATACGAACGTCGGTTCGCCTGACCCAAGGTCGAGTTCGACGACAGCATTCCACGTGCCACTTACATCGCTTTGAGCGAACACAGACAGTCCGAGCATGGACACAAACACGAGCATCCCGACCGCAATTCGTTTCACCATTTTCCTGCCTCCCTACAGCTGCTGCAACAGTGTCTCGTGACGACCTCTGGTTACTTTTCTCGCTGACCGGCCAGCCGCATTTTCTCGATCTTGGCCCAGGTGTCACGCAGGGTCACGGTCCGGTTCAGCACCAACCGCTCCTCGGTGGATTCGGTATCGACGCAGAAATACCCCATCCGCTCGAGCTGATACCGGCTCCCCGCCGGCGCACTGGCCAGACTCGGCTCAACCCGGGCAGTCACGACCTCAAGTGAGTCTGGGTTCAGGGCATCCTTGTAGTCACCGCCCTCGTCCACATCTTCCGGATTCAGCTTGGCGAACAAGTGGTCGTAGAGCCGCACCTCGGCTTCCAGTGCGTGCTCAACCGAAACCCAGTGAATTGTTCCGCGCACCTTCCGCCCGTCCGGAGCGTAACCGCCCCGCGTCTCCGGATCGTAGGTGCATCGTAACTCCACAACTTCGTCGGTCGCCGGGTCCCTGACAACGTCGTGGCAGGTGATGAAGTAGGCATAGCGCAGTCGGACCTCCTGCCCAGGCGCAAGTCGAAAGTATTTCTTCGGCGGGTCCTCCCTGAAGTCGGTCTGCTCAACGTAGAGCTCCCGTGAGAATGGCACCTGTCGAGACCCCATACTCTCGTCTTCAGGATTGTTGACCGCTTCGATCTGCTCGACCTGCCCCTCCGGGTAGTTCTCAATGACCACCTTCAGAGGCCGCAATACCCCCATCACCCGCGGGGCGTGTTGGTTGAGGTCCTGACGGACTGCATCCTGCAGTTGCGCAATGGACACGACGCTGTTCGCCTTGGCGACACCTATTCGGCCACAGAACTCCCGGATTGCCACGGCGGTGTAACCACGCCGCCGGAAACCGACGATAGTCGGCATCCGTGGATCGTCCCAGCCTGATACGCAGCCCTCCTCCACCAATTCCAGCAACTTCCGCTTGCTGAGCACCGTGTAGCTCAGATTCAGCCGGGCAAACTCGATCTGGCGGGGTCGAGCGGGAACGTCAACGTTTTCGAGAAACCAGTTGTACAACGGCCGGTGGTCTTCGAACTCGAGCGTGCACAGAGACTGGGTTATGCCTTCCAGAGCGTCGGAAAGCGGGTGCGTGAAGTCGTACATCGGGTAAATACACCACGCGTCGCCAGTCCGGTAGTGCGGCACCCGACGAATCCGGTAAATGGCAGGGTCGCGCATGTTCATGTTCGACGACGCCATGTCGATCTTCGCGCGAAGCGTGCGGGACCCGTCTTCAAAATCACCGGCACGCATCCTAGCGAATAGGTCAAGGTTTTCCTCGACAGAACGGTCACGGCACGGGCTGTTGCGCCCCGGTTCGTTCCACAGGCCGCGATACTCGCTGACCTCTTTGCCGCGCAGATCGCACACGTAGGCCTTGTCGGCCTCGATCAGCTGGACGGCAAACCTGTGAAGCTGATCGAAGTAATCCGACGCGTAGAAAAACCGCTCGCCCCAGTCGTACCCGAGCCACCGGACATCTTCCTCAATGCCCTGCACATATTCGGCGCTCTCGGTAGTCGGGTTCGTATCGTCCATCCGCAAATTGCAGAACCCGGCGTGTTCGTCGGCTAGACCAAAATTCAGACAAATCGCTTTGGCGTGACCAATGTGTAAGTATCCGTTCGGCTCCGGCGGGAACCGGGTGTGCACACGCCCGCCGTGCTTTCCGGCACGTCGTTCCTCGACGACGATCTGCCGAATGAAATCGAGCCCGGCGGTCGACCCGGGCGGTCCGGGGTCCGTCTCCGTGGTGGTGTCGGCGGTCATCTAATTCCTTGCCCCGTCGCTAAGCGCCCGGCTCCAGACGCGACAGAGCACGGTCGATCCGAGCTACGCACGCGTCGCGTCCCAAAATGGCGAGCCCTTCGAACAACCCAAAACCGACCGCCTTCCCAGTCACAGCGACCCGGACCGCATGGACAATCTGACCGATACCGATTCCCTCGGATTCGGCAAAGTCGTGCATGGCCTGGTCGAGAGCACCGGCCTCAAAGGCACGCAGGTGCACCAATCGATCGCGAAACCGTCGCAGCAAAGACTCAACGCCGCTCTTGCGCACCCGCTTCGTGAATGCTTTTTCATCGTACGTGAGCTCCGGGTCCGTCTGAAAAAATTCGGGATAGGTCAGCACATCGCCGGCCACCTTGACCCGCGCCCCAGCGGCTTCCACGACCCGCCGGATACGCAACATTTCCTCCGCTGTCGGTGGATGCTGCACCCACCCGGCTCGGGTCAGGAACGGCACGACGCGAGCGACACGCTCGTCAACCGAGAGCGCCTGCATTTGTCGTTCCTGAAAAGCCAGTAGCTTCTGCGGATCGAAACTCGCGGCCGATCGGTTCACTCGTTCTAGCGAGAAGTGCTCGACCATCGCATCTCTGGTGAAGGTCTCCGTGTGGTCGTCGAGCGACCACCCCAACAACAACAGATAGTTCACCAGCACGTCCGGGTCGAACCCAACCTCACGATAAAAATCGACCACCACTGGATTAAAGGTCTCAGATGTAACGGTCAACCCCAGGGCCTCGGCGATTGAGACTCCCTGATCGTGCAACCGCTTGAACTCGTGGTGCTTGAGGTACTTGTCCAGCTTCCGTTTGCTGAGTTTCTCGGCACTTCCGGGCTCTGCCACATACGGCAAATGCGCAAACGTCGGGGGGGCATACCCCAAGGCGGTTGCGATGTACATCTGGCGCGCGGTGTTCGACAGGTGTTCCACGGCCCGGATCACGTGGGTAATCTCGAAATCGTGGTCATCAACGACACTGGCCAAATGATACAGGCAGGAACCATCGGCGCGCTGCACGACGTGGTCCTGTTCCAACGCCCACTCAAACGCGACATCGCCGCGAACCAGATCGCGAAAACGACACACCCCTTCGCGTGGCATCTTGAGCCGAACCGCGGCCCGGCGCCCTTCCGATTCAAACGTCGCCGCCGCCGCGTCGGTCTCCGCCATCCATCGGCGACTGTAGATGAAACGCCGCTTTTCTCGCTGGGCCATCTCCCGTTCGGCCTGGATCTCCTCCGGCATCGCGTAATCGCGGTAGGCCGCCCCGGCCGACAGCAACTGGTCAACGGCAAGGGCGTAGCGGTCGGCGCGTCGGGACTGGTAGTACGGAGCGTAGGGCCCATCGACGTCTGGTCCTTCATCCCAGTCGAGCCCGAGCCACCTAAACCCATCCAAGATTGGCTGCAATGCGTCAGCCACATTCCGCTGGGCGTCAGTGTCATCGACTCGAAGAAGAAACTGCCCGTCGTGACGTCGAGCAAACAACCAATTAAATAGCGCCGTCCTCACGCCGCCGATGTGGAGGTAACCCGTGGGGCTGGGCGCGAAGCGAGTACGAACAGGAGTCTCAGACACCACCACTGATTATAATGATCGTTTACGGTACACATTGTCCGGAGACCACAGACCACTGGAGAGAACACCATGCACTGGCTGCTAACGACGGTTCTGCTCGGCGCTCTAGCTCAAGCCACGCCCGAGTCGGGGTTACGTAACGCAGCGATTGAGGTCGAGGGTGTGGGAACTGTCACCTACGGCATTCTGGTTCCGCGCGATTACGACCCGAACGAGCCGGCGCCGCTCGTACTGGCGCTGCATCCCGGTGGATCGCCAGGCGCCGGGTATGGCACGCAGTTCCTCCGCACCGTGGTTGGTCCGGCGTTGCGAGATTGGGGCGCGATCATTGTGTCGCCGGACGTGCCGGACCGTCGCTGGACGAACGACACCAGCGAACGCGGCGTGATGGGGCTACTCGATGACGTAATGAAACGCTACAGTATCGACCTAGACCGGGTCCTCATCACCGGTTTCAGTATGGGCGGCGCTGGCACCTGGTATCTCGCCACACGCCACCCGGACCTGTTCAAAGCGGCAATCCCGATGGCGGCCCGGTCGGACCCGGCGGCTACTGCCAGGGTCGGAAATATGCCCGTTTTCATCATTCACGCCCGAGATGACGAGGTCGTCCCGTTCGGCCCGGCCGAAGCACTAGCCGACGAGATGCAGGCACGCGGACAAACGGTTTCGTTCCTTCCGCTCGAAGGGGTCGGCCACTTCCGGATGGGAGCCGCCCCGCTCAAAGATGGCGGCGAGTGGGTCCTAGAACGGTGGGCGGAACGCTGATCCGAGACCAGCGCAGCTCCAGGTTTTCCCGCTCTCCGA
>DQEK01000016.1:0-2580 GCA_003533545.1 Acidobacteriota bacterium
CCCTGTCTGAGGCGAGTCTGGAACCCCACGAGGCTGAAGTGGTCGCCGGCTAGCGTGTCCTGCCGCAGTTGCACGACGGCATGGGCGCGGCGCCCAGTCCGCGGGTCCGTCAACCCCACGGGTTTCATGGGACCGAACCGAAGGGTGTCCCTCCCGCGACGGGCCATGACCTCGATCGGCAAGCATCCCTCGAAGAAGCGTTCGCGATCGATCTCGTGTAGCGTGGCAAGCTCTGCACCCACTAGCGCCTCATAGAACCGCCCGTAGTCTTCGGCGGTCATCGGGCAGTTCAGGTAGTCACCCTCGCCATCGACGCCTGCGACACCGCCTAACGCTTGGCCCTCACCGGCTTTTTCGTCACCAACGTGGTCCGAAGTGTGGCGTCCCCATCGAGAGGCCCTGAACACCACGTCGCGATTAATCGTTTCCGCCAGCACGATTGGACTAATAGCGTCATAGAAGTAAAGGTGCTCCCGACCGACCATGGCCGCAACGGCCTCAGACAGGCTCGGTGACGTCAACGGCCCTGTGGCCACAATGACCGGCTCCCGTACGTCACCAACCATCGATAAATCGACCACTTCCTGTCGCTCGATTGTCACCAATGCCGACGACTCCAACGCGGCTGTCACACCTTCGGCGAATCGTGTCCGGTCAACAGCCAGGGCCGCGCCGGCGGGAACGCGTGTCTGGTCGGCCACCCGTATCACGAGCGATCCCAGCCGACGCATCTCCGCTTTGAGCAATCCGACGGCGTTCTCGATCTTGTCTGCCCGGAACGAGTTGCTGCAGACAAGTTCCGCCAACGAGTGGGTTTGATGAACTGGCGTTGGCCGTTCGGGCCGCATTTCGTAGATGGTAGAAGGCACACCCATCAACGCAGCCTGCCAAGCCGCCTCACAACCGGCGAGTCCGCCGCCAATGATGTGGATCACGAGTCTGCGCTCGTCGTCGAGACGACCGGTTCGCGTCGTCCTGAGGTCGTAGGTTTTGATTTCGCAACCGTTTTTTTCTTTGCCTTCTTTTTCACCGCGCGCTTCTTCTTGACCGCTTTTTTGGCAGTCTTGGCAGCGCGCGTGGATTTTGTCACCGTCCCCGCTTCCTCGGTCCTCTCATAATCGCAGTCGTCGCTGTTACACAGCACTTGGCGCCCCCACCGCTTGGTGATTTTTTCGATCAGGTAGAGCGCGCCGCAGGTCGGGCACGTTTCGGCGAGCGGCCGTTTCCACAGCACGAAGTCGCAGTCCGGATAGTTGTTGCACCCGTAGAACACCAAACCACGTTTGGTCTTTCGCTCGACGACGTCGCCGCCATCCTTCGGGCACGCCACGCCAGTCGACTTGAGCTTTATATAGCGGCACTCGGGATAATTGCTGCAGGCGGTGAACTCCCCAAAACGCCCCTGCTTCACCACAAGATTCGAGGTGCACTGCGGGCACTTCTCATCGAGGATCTGGTCCGGCTTGGCTGCCGCTAGCCCTTCCTTGGTCTCGATCAGCTTACGGGTGGTCTTGCACTCCGGGTAGCCTGAGCAGGCGAGGAACTGCCCGAAGCGACCACGCTTGACAGCCATCGGTTTCCCACAGTTTTCGCAGGGCTCTGGCTCCTGGTCCGAATCGGGCCGCTCGATTCCCTTGATCTCACGGGTCTCTTTGCAATCGGGGTAGCCACTGCAGGCCAGGAACGCGCCGAACTTCCCCGCCTTTTTAAGCAATTCCTTCCCACACTTGGGGCATTGCTCACCAGTTGGTAATCCCCCGTCTCGCGTCCGGCGGTACGCCTCGAGTAGGTCTTTGCTGAACTTGCCGTAAAAATCCCCCAGGATAGTCTGCCAATCAGCCTTGCCCTCCTCGACCGTGTCAAGCTCCTCTTCCAGTCCACGGGTGTAGTCGACGGCAAGAATGTCCGGGAAAGAGGGGCCGAGATATCCTTCGAGAACCAGCCGGCCCAGTGGGGTTGGATGGAATCGCCGCTCCACCTTCTCGGTGTACTCACGCGTCTGCAACACATTGATGATCGCAGCGTAGGTACTCGGTCGTCCGATCCCGTTCTCCTCAAGTTCCTTCACTAGCGTCGCCTCGGTGAACCGCGGGGGCGGCTGCGTGAATTTCTGTTGGGGATCGAGCGCGCGCAGTTCGAGGTGGTCACCAACTTGCAGGGCCGGAAGCAGTCCGGTGGTAGCACCATCGTCACCGTCCGACGTGACCGTCGCGTCTGATTCAGGGCCGGTCTCTGCATCCGACTGATATAACGTCAGCCAACCGGTAAACTTCTGCACCGACCCCTTGGTCCGCAGTAGGTAGTCTCCGGCCTCCATTTCCAGCGTGGTGTCGTCGAAGAGAGCCGGTGACATCTGAGACGCCACGAACCGATTCCAGATTAGGCGGTACAGGGAGTACTGGTCGGCCGTTAGGTGCGGCCGTACCGTCTCCGGGTCGTACTGCGTGCCGGTCGGTCGAATCGCCTCGTGCGCATCTTGGGCATCCGCTTTCTTCAGGAAATATTTCGGCTCAGCCGGCACGAACTCGGCGCCATGTCGTTCACCGATGTACGTGCGCAGATCGGAGATGGCTTGATCAG
>DQEK01000016.1:2969-3930 GCA_003533545.1 Acidobacteriota bacterium
TCGATGCCCTCATAGAGTTGCTGCGCGAGCATCATGGTCTTCTTGACCGGGAACCTGGCGGTCTGCTGGAGTTTGCTCGTGATAAAGGGTGGCGGTGCCTGCTTTTTGCGTTCCTTCGTCGCCGCGTTACTCACGACGAAACCAGCCCCCTCGAGGTCCGCGACGACCGCCTTGGCTTCGGCCTCGTTCGCCATCTTGAGCGCGTGCTTCCCACGTTTAACAACCTTCGCGTCGAACTCGGGCGGCGCGTTGCCGGCGAGCCGAGCAAAGAGATGCCAATACTCCTCAGATTTGAACCGGTCTATTTCGTTTTCACGATCACAGACCAGCTTGAGCGCCACCGACTGGACCCGGCCGGCGCTGAGCCCGTATTTGACCTTCTTCCAAAGTAGAGGACTGACCAGGTAACCCACCAGCCGGTCGACCACGCGCCTGGCTTGTTGGGCATCGACCATCCGGTGGTCGATTTCACGCACATCCTTCAGCGCGGCACGCACCGCTTTCTTCGTGATTTCGTTAAAGAGCAGCCGCCCGATTTTTCGCCCCTTGGAACCCAGTTCGTTCGCTACGTGCCACCCAATGGCCTCCCCCTCCCGGTCGGGGTCGGTGGCCACATAAATCTGCTTCACGCCCTTGGCCGCAGCCCTCAACTCTTTGAGAACCTTCTTGCGAGAGTCGAGCGGCACATACTGTGGAACAAACTTGTCTGGTTGTTTTGGTGGCCCATGGTCCTTTAGAGCCTTGATATCTAGGTCCTTTAGATCCTTGATATCCACACCGATGTCCGCGCCATCGCTGTCCACGATACCGATCGTGCTCTTGGGCAGGTCTACGATGTGCCCGTTTGACGGGAGAACTTTGTATTCCTTCCCGAGGTACTTGCTGATGGTCTTCGCCTTAGTCGGCGACTCCACCACCACTAGTGCCTTTGGCATACGCCCTATCCTGACCTTTACGGGAC
>DQEK01000187.1 GCA_003533545.1 Acidobacteriota bacterium
GGGTACGAACCGACGAACGCCTCGGCTGTCGCTCGGATCTCATCAGCAGAGGATGAAGAATCGCTTGGGAGGGCATTCGAGGTGCCGGCGTCGGTTCCTCCCACAGTTGTGCCGGTGATGTCGTAGGTGTCGGTGACCAGCCCGAGTCGGATCACCGCGTCGTACTGCTTGCTGGCGTTAGTGAACAGTGGAGCGAGTCGCGTAGCGCGGCCGACGACGAGCGGGAGCACTCCGGTGGCCATGGGGTCGAGTGTGCCCAGATGTCCAACTTTTCGTAGGCGGAGCGCGCGTCGGACCGACGCGACGACGTCGTGTGAGGTCGGCCCAGACGGCTTGTCGACCACTAGCACTCCGTCGAGTCCTGCCCGTGCTGTCACGGCTCACTGTCGGTGATCGCCGCGGCGACCCTGGAGAGTACTAGGCTGTCGGTCTCCGAGCTCGGGTGCTCAATGGTCAGTCCGGCGGCGTTCCGGTGCCCGCCGCCTCCAAATGAGACCGCTACCTGTCGAACATCGACGCTGCCCTTCGATCGCAGGCTGACGCGCATTGCGGCACCGGTGTCCTTGAAGAACACTACCGCCTGTACGTCGCGGGCAGCGAGCGGTATGTTGACAATGCCCTCAATGTCGTCTGGTGTACAACCGGCCTCTGCGAGCATCGCATCATTCAATCTGAGGACGGCGACACGGTTACCGTGGATGATGGTGACGTCCGGAATGAGATGACTGACGTGTTCAAGTTGCATCCGCTCGAGCAGCATGCCGGTGAGTCGCAGTCGCCCGAGGCTTCCGTTGTTGTAGACCTGAGAGGCGACGTCAGTTGGGTTGATGCCTGTTGCAGCGATTTTCTGACAGATAGTGAACGTGCGCGGTGTGATGTTGGCGTGCCGGAACGATCCCGTGTCGGTGAGAATGGCTACGTACAACTGTGTTGCCATCGCCGGTGTCAGCGGGACCCCGAGTGTGTCAATCAATTCGCTGACCAGCTCTGCGCACGCGCAGGCGCTTTCGTCGTGCCAGTTCAGTGTGCCGTACATGACGTTGCCAGGATGGTGGTCGATATTAATGAGTGGCCGCTCGTCGAGTCCTCCAAGTCCTGTACGGTCGAGGCTGCTGCATTCGAGCACCACCACCGCGTCAAATCTATCGGTCACGTTGTCGGCGATTTCTATGGTTCCCAGATCAGGAAGGAATGTGTAAAGGTCTGGGGCAGGGTCACAGTCGATGATCCGAACCTGCTTTCCTAGCTGTCTGAGCGCGGCCCCGAGAGCGAGTTGTGAGCCCAGTGAGTCACCGTCAGGGTGCGCATGAGATGTCAGAAGCACACTCCGAGCGCCGAGGAGTGCATCTCGGATGCTGTCCAACTCAGGAGGTGGCGAGGTCACTGTCGGCCTCCGGCAGGGGCGCTTCGATCTGTAACTCGTCGAGCACCTGTGCGACCCGTTGCTCTCGTTCAAGGGACTCGTCGTATAGAAACGTCAGGCTCGGCACGTGCCTAACCCGAAGGCGTTTCCCCAGTTGACTCCGTAAGAACGGTGCAGCGCGGCGGAGACCTCGAGCTGTATCGTTGGGTGCTGTTCCACTTGGGGCGGTGTAGTACACGCGGGCCTGCTGCAGATCTCGCGTCATCTCTACTCGCGTTACCGTGACGAAACGCAGAGCTGGGTCCCGGACGGAGCGCTGAAGTAGGGAGCACAGTTCCGCACGTACCTGGCCTCCGAGTCGTTGTGGTCGTGATTGCATATACCTGTTTGGGAACGGGGAACTACGTCAACCACTCCACGTCACTTCGAAGCAGCACACCCGGTTCGACACGTTCGATTTCGGAGACGACGCGTTCCAGCGTACGTTCTGCAACATTACGATCTGAGCCGATGGTGACCACTCCGATTCGAGCCCGCTGCTGGAGGTCCTGGTGGTCCACCTCGGCGACCCCGACGTTCAACTTAGCGAACCGATCCTTAAGGCGTCGCAACACGGCTCGCTTGTCCTTCAACGAACGGGCACCGGCGAGATGAAGTTCGATGGAGAGCAACCCGACGATCATTGGATTTAGCCCCAACTGGCTCGTGGATTTGTATCCGCTAAACGGTGGGTGCCACCTTCTCAAGGATGAAGACCTCAATGACATCTCCGACCTTGAGGTCGGCGTAGCGCTCGAACGCGATCCCGCACTCAAGGCCGTTCTTCACCTCGCTGACGTCGTCCTTAAACCTTCGAAGTGACCCGATTCGACCCTCGTGGATCACGACGTTGTCCCGTAACAACCGGACCTGCGTCTCTCCGGACCTGTTTATCTTGCCGTCGGTGACCATGCAACCGGCAGCTGCGCCGAACTTCGGTACCTTAAACACGTCTCGCACGTCAGCTGTTCCGACCTTAATTTCCTTGACCGTGGGATCGAGCAACCCGGCCATGGCCTTCTTGATTTCTTCCGTCACATCGTAGATGACGCGATGGAGTCGAATATCGATCCCTTCACGTTCTGCCATCGCCGCTGCGTTGCGGTCAGGCCTGACGTTGAAACCGACGATGATCGCATTGGAGGCAGCTGCGAACACCACATCGCCTTCGTTGACGGCGCCTGCGCCACTGCTGAGCAGGCGAACCTTCACACGTTCGTCGCCTAGTTTGCCAAGGGAATCGGCAATCACCTCGGCCGACCCCTGCACGTCGGCCTTGACGATAATTGGCAATTCTTTGGCTTCGCCCTCCGCGATCTGTTGCTGTAAGGATTCTAGGGTCACTCGCCCACCCGTGTCGCCGAGTATCTTGTCCTTTGCCTGACCCTGTCGAAGCATCGAGATTTGACGAGCCTTGGCCGCATCGTCCACCGCTTGGAATGTGTCACCTGGTTGAGGCAGTCCGGTAAGACCAAGCACCTCTATGGGACTTGACGGGCCTGCCTCAGTTTGCTGGTCACCGTGGTCGTCGATGAGCGCTCGGACTTTGCCGACGATCGGACCGGCGATGAAGTTGTCGCCTACGCGGAGCGTGCCATCTTTGACCAAAACGCTGGCCACGGGCCCCCGGCCTCGGTCTATCTTCGCCTCGAGTACGGTACCGGCGGCGTTGCGCTTTGGATTTGCCTTCAGTTCGCCGAGTTCACTGACCAGCAAGACCATCTCAAGCAGTAGATCCAGGTTCTTTTGCTGCGTAGCCGACACTTCCACCGTAACGGTGGACCCACCCCAGTCTTCCGCGGTCAACCCCAGCTCAGAGAGTTCTGTCTTGACGCGCTCGGGGTTTGCGTTGTCCTTGTCGATTTTGTTGATGGCGACCATTAGCGGCACTCCAGCCGCTTTAGCGTGCTCAATGGCTTCCTTGGTTTGCGGCATGACGCCATCGTCGGCAGCGATTACTAGGAGGGCGTGTTGCATACCGGCGACGCCTGCGACCATGTTGTGGATGAAGCGATGATGTCCGGGGAC
>DQEK01000049.1 GCA_003533545.1 Acidobacteriota bacterium
CGCCGCCGGAGTTTGTACGTGATGCCGAGTTCGGCTGGCGTGGTGAACCATCTTCAAGCCGTAGGTTCACATCCGCTCCCAGCTTCACGATCTCGCGCACGAACTCAAGACTGGTGAAACGACCAGAACCGATCGGTGCCGGGTCTCCGCGGTCACTTTCATCCGGCTTCCGAACCCAGCTCATCGTGTGCAGCGGAGCAAACCCGCTCCGTTGATCATTCGGATCAGCGCCAGCGTGTATCAGGGCGACCGCAAGTTCGAAATGTCCATTGCGAACAGCCATGACTAACGGGCTGATTCCATCGTCCACGGGTCGATAACTCGCATTGTTCACCGCGCGGTCTGGCCCATCTTTCACCCGCCGCAACAGTTCGTTGATGTCGTTGCCTGCCTCAAGCAGGGTGTGCACGACATCGGCGTGGCCTTCCCGCACCGCAAAAAACATCGGGGTAAACCCAGATTTGAGCTTCGCGTGGATATCTGCGCCAACTTCGACGAGCGTGCGGACAACCGATGTGTGCCCCTCAGCAGCTGCCCACATGAGAGCCGTCTGGTTCCGTGCTTCGACAGCGTTGGGATCGGCTCCCTTGGCCAAGAGTGCTCGCACCGCCCCGAGGTCACCTGTCCGAGCCGCGGTCATCAGCACGGTTTCCCCGCCGCGTAAAGCGGTGTTCGGGTCGGCGCCTGCCTCAAGCAACACAGTGACGAGAGCAGCGTTGCCATTCGTCGCGGCCGTTGACAGCGGAGGCACACCGTAGCGGTTCTCGGCCGCCACGTCAGCGCCCGCACCGACGAGCAACGTCGCCGTTTCAACGTCGTCGTGATACACGGCCCAGTGCAGTGCCGTCATACCGTCGACCTGCGGGAGGTCAATGTCGGCGCCGCCTTCAAGCAGGCTACGCACCAGACTTCCGTTCCGCTGCTCGGCGGCATCAGCCAACGTCGGGTCGTCGGCCAACCCCCCGATCAGACCTGCCGCGGAGAGTTGGAGGATACCGAACACGGCCGCCATACCGAGCGCCATGATCGTCAATCTGACGATGCGTCGCAGATCCATGTGCCGTCTCCCTTAGCTAATCCCAGCAACGAGTGCAGTTACACGATTTACAGGGCCACCGCGTCGAAGAGCGTCTCTACCTTACTGTCACTGTCGCCAAAGGTATCCAAACGGACTCCAACACGGTCCAGCAACGTGAGGTGAAGGTTCGCCAGCGGCGTACCCTCGTGATACCTGATGTGCTGGCCCCCCTTCATGCCAGTCGCGGCACCTCCAGCGACCAGAATCGGCAGGTTCACATGGTCGTGCAGGCTAGGATTGCCCATGCCACTGCCATACATGTAGACCGTGTTGTCGAGCAAGTTGCCATCCCCTTCCGGCGTGGCCTTCAGTCGCTGTAAGAAGTCGGACCAGAGAGACACGTGGAACGTGTTGATCTTGGCGATCTTCAAAACTTTTTCCGGATCGTTCCCATGGTGGCTGGTCGGGTGGTGCGGGTCAGGCACCCCGATCTCCGGATACGTACGATTGCTGAGTTCACGGGTGAGTTGAAACGTGACCACCCGGGTGATGTCCCCCTGGAACGCCAGCAGCTGGAGATCGAAGAGTAACTTGGCATGGTCCGCGAACATCTCCGGCACACCCACGGGACGGTCAAGGTCTGGCATCGGATTCTTCGACGCACCGACCTCGGCCTGCTGAATCTGGCGCTCAACCTCACGGATACTGTCCAGATACTGATCGACGCGGGCACGATCGCCGACCCCCACCGTACCCTTGAGCCGCGCGATATCGTCACTGAACGAATCGAGTAGGCTGGCCCGGTCACGAAGTGCCGTCCGCCGTTGCGCAGGTGTACCGCCCTCCCCAAACAACCGCTCAAACACGAGACGTGGATGCGCCTCGGACGGTAACGGTGTCGTCGGAGACGACCACGAGAGGCTGTTCTGATACACACACGCGTAGCCGTTATTGCAAACCCCCGCGAGTGGGTTCAGATCCATCGACAGTTCAAGCGACCGGAGCGGAGCATCCCCTCCGATTTGCTGTGCGGCCAGCTGATCCGCGGTGGTGCCCAAGCGGTAATCCGAACTCTCCGTGTGCTTGGCGAAAGCTGCGCTCAAGAACCCAGAGTTCGACGTATCGTGTGTGCCCGGGTAGGAATTCTGCAATTCCATGTTCGTGACAACGGTCAACTGGTCCTTGAGCGGCTCCAAGGGGCTGAGGCATGGTGTCAACTGGCCGAGGGCACCCTGCCCTTCTGGAGTCCAGCGACCGTGGTCGCACCCCATCGGGACGAAAACATAGCCGAGCCGACGCACCGCCTTCGCTGGCGTCTGCGCCAACGCGGTGGCCGCCGGAATCATCGCGTCGAGCAACGGAAGCGCCAGCGTGGCCTGAATCCCCTTTAGGAACGTCCGCCGCGGTAGCGCTTTCTTGGTGATGATCATGACGATGTCCTCATTCGAAACGGCACACTCTTCACTATGCCTACTATAAGAGATGAGAAGCGGTAGTCCTCCGACTTGGCCTCCCGTAGAATCCTACGGATGACGGGCGCGTCGTAATGCTCGGTTCCACGTCCCAGTGCGAAGGTCAACAGTTTCTCAGACACTCGACCCGCAAACAACTCTGGACGACTCAGCAGGCCGTCCTCCAGGCCATCCACCCCGTCGAACTCACCGACACCCGGGAGCCCACCGGAGGCATCCATCGTACCCATATCCCCGCCGTGATCACGCCAACGCCCCACCGCGTCGAAGTTCTCTAGTGCGAACCCCACAGGGTCGATCGTATTGTGACAGCTCGCGCACACCGGGTTGCTCCGGTGCTGGCTAAGGCGCTCCCGCATCGGGAGGTTCGCGGCCACCGAATTTTCCTCAAGGACCGGCACGTTCGCCGGCGGTGGTGGCGGAGGGGCCCCGTAGATGTTGTCGAGCACCCATTTGCCGCGAATGACCGGCGAAGTCCGCGTTGCATACGAGGTGACCGACAGGATACTGCCATGCCGTAGCAATCCGCCTCGTTCGCTGTCCTCGTCAAGATCCACGCGCCGGAAGCGGCTCCCGTAGACACCAGGAATACCGTAGTGCTTCGCCAGTCGCTCGTTCAGGAACGTGTAATCCGCCCTCAGCAGATCGAGCACGCTGCGATCCTCACGTAAGACGCTGTCAAAAAACAGTTCGGTCTCTAACCGAAACGCCTGGCGAAGATTGTCATCGAAATCCGGATACAACCGGGGATTCGGACTGACCGCGTCGAGGTTACGAAGCAGTAACCACTGACCTGCAAAGTTGCTCGCCAAGTTGCTTGAGCGCGGGTCAGCCAGCATCCGCTCCGCCTGGCGCTCAAGCTCGCCAGGCCGGCCCAACTCGCCCCGCACAGCTACATCCAGCAACTCATCGTCGGGAATGCTACTCCAGAGAAAAAACGAGAGTCGGGATGCTAACTCAAGATCGTTGACTTGATACGCCTCGCCCGTGGCCACGTCATCCGGATCGAGTTCAACGCGAAACAAAAACTCCGGATTAATCAGGACCGACGTCAGTGCATTCCCGACCCCTGCGTCGAAATCACCAGCGGCACGGCCTTCGCGAAAGAAGGCCATCGCCCCATCGACGTCCTCAGACGAAACCGGCCGACGGTACGCACGGCGCATCAGCGTGGACAGAATCTCTTCGGCACACGCTTCCTCAGCCTCGCTCGAGTCAGCCGCTTCGGGCGTGCAGACAAAGAGCCTGGCTCGACTCGGTGTCTCGCTGACACCCTGTGGCGCGTAGGGACCCGTAATAGTCACCTGATAAATCGCCGGCGTCAGACGCGGGTGGCGCTGTTCATTGAAATGTGCGAGCAGAGGTTGCCGTTCTGTTTCGAGCAGCGACGAGGATTGTTTCAGAAACGTGGCCCCGACGTCGTGTGGACCCGCCGTCAACGGGACGCGGATCTTCAAGTGCGCGTCGGCGAACTTGTCGTCACCGTTCTCAGGCCGCTGCACGGTGAAGGTCGAAACCGGCATCCGATCGAGTAACAACTGCACCGTATGCAGGGTCTCGCCTCTCAACCCACCGATATTGCCCGTCCGATTGCGAGCAAGTCTGATCTCGATTTCGTACTCGCCGTCCTGCGCAAAGGTATAGGAAGTGGTCAGCCCACCTCGGGTGCCAATCGGAAGACCGGCAACGTGCCCCTCCTGCGTGGTATCCGCCGGCACACGCACGACATCGCTCTGCATCGATGTCTGCGTCGTACCGATCGCGAGCCGACTGATCTTCTGCGCCGCGGAGATGTACCGATCGAGCAACGCCGGGGAAAGATCGCCGACGTTGACATTGTCAAATCCGTAACCGGCTTCATCGGCAGGCAGCAACGCCGTGGCGTCGACATTGAGGGCTAGTAAATCCCGAATTGCGTTCTGATATTCCGTGCGATTGAGCCGCCGAAGGCTCTCGGTCCGACCCGGATTCGGTGTCGCCACGGCGAACTGGTCAAGCGCCGTCTCCAGCCAAGCCACCAGAGCACCACGGTCAGCCGCAGATGGTTGCGGGCGGGTGGACGGCGGCATGGTGCCCGTACGCAGCTTACGCACAACCTTTTCCCAGACCTCGGCGTGCTGGCCAGGGTCGCTTACGTCGAGTTCGTCGAGACGCAAACCAGCCGTTTCAAGTCGCTGGTTGTGGCACGTGACGCAGTATTGATCGAGCACCGAGCGCGAACCTGTCGCCGATGGAGTCGTCTGGGCAGACGCACCCACGGGCAAGCACAGGAAGACAACTAACGCCACCCCGATGGCAAGCGCGCTTCCACCCACGATGCCCCTGCGCGTGCGGTAACTCATGCTCGAGTTCCGGAAACTTTTTCTCGTGGCGAGCCCAAAAATATCGCTTCCCGGACTGTATTCCTACAGACTCTTCAAGTCAAGGCGAAAACCACGCAACCGTCTGCCTTTGAAGGAGTTACGATCTCAGAGTTTTTCTCGCATCCAAGCGGTGGCCAGGCTGTCCGCGTATTCATTCCAGCGGTTGCCCGAGTGGGCAGCAACCCAGGTCAGTTCGCACTTGGGGTGTGCTCGGTAAAGCGCCAGCAGTTCCTGCACCAAGGCTAGATTTTTTATGGGCCCAGACTTCTTCTTCCACCCTTTGCGTTCCCAACCTGGAGCCCACTGCGTGATCGTGTTTACACACAGACGACTGTCGGTCAAGACTTTGGCCGTAGCATCCTCCGGCAGCATCTTGAACGCCTCGATCAGCGCCCTCAGTTCCATCCGATTGTTGGTCGTGTCAGGGTCGTAGCCGTGCTTCTGTCCCCGAATTTCACCACCCTCCACCCAGACAACCCCCCAACCACCTGGACCCGGATTCGGCGCAGCACTACCATCAGTGAACACGCCAGACTCTGGACCACCGCTGTACTTCGAAAGGACCTCGCTGATAGTAAGGTTCTCTTCACGCACAGTCCGGCCACGCCCCACTCCACCGACTTCAGCATTTCTCGCTGATAATTGCGGATCACTAGCCGACCGTCGCGTAGAGTGCTCTCGGCAGTACTTCGGCTGCCATCCAGAATACTTGTCGAGTGCCGTCTGAGGAACCTCGAAGACCTTCGAGCAAACGCTGCACTGGAAGCTCGGCATGCCGAAGGATACGACAATTTTGAACGTGTCCGCTCCGAAAGACGCTCAGGTGTGGTGCAGAGCATCGAACGCATTAATTGGGAGACCAGGCCAGACCTGAATTACTCTATTGAGAACTGATCGCTGCTGTCGGACCTCTAGGAAAAGGACAATCGTGATGCTGAAGAGACTGATTACGCTGTTTTTCTTTGTCAACGCTCTGATGGCTTCCGCTCAGTATGCTGACGCCCAATTCGTCGTGCGTGAGGACGTGCATGTTGCTCCTGGTACGACCGATGAATTCGAAGCGAACTCGAAGAGTCGAACAACACGAATGGCTGCTGGCAACGTTGAGTTCGGGCGACTCGCAGCGGTCAGTGAGAGCGGCGGACGCTATCGATATCTGACGCTCCTCGACGACGAGTTTTCATCAGTCGCCGAATGGAGAGAACAGATTGCCTCGATGCCGGCTCCACCTGTTCCTGGAAGCGCCGCCGGCCTCATCGAGTCAATCGATCGTTCCGTCTGGCAGGCGCTTCCCGATCTGAGTCACACCCCCGACCCGCTGCGCATCACCAATACTGAGATCGGATTCGTTCGAGAGATACTGCTGTACCCCAAGTTCGGTTCGGCGCCACAGGTCGCCGAGCTCCTCGGTCAGATCAAGCAGCTGTACGAACGTCACAATATCGCTGGCCGACGGATTGTCCGCCAGCTCGTCATCGGGCCAGATAGCCCTACCTTCTCCATCGTTTTCCTCGCGCGCAACCCTGAGGATCTCTATGCAGAAAGCGCGAGAGACCAGGCCACCATGGGTGCCGACCTTCAATCCCTCGTCAATCGCGTCGGTCGCCTGTGTCGAGACGTGCAGTTCGAGAACTACCGGTCCAGGCAAGACCTGGGTTATCAGCCGTCCAACTAATGTTCCCGGTCTAGGGGCAACGTGAAATCACGCCTTATGCCTCAACTCGCGACAGACAGGAAACAAGAGCGACCCGAGAGAAGGCCATAGCGAGTCTCGTTTCTATGCCTTTTGTGCGTCTGTCGAGCGTTTCTGCGTAGTGATCGCCGAGGTTTCCCCCACGGCGCAGGGCGTAGTAACGCGACCATCACAGCCACCCGCACCCGCTGTGCCGCCGTGTGCAACATACCGTTCCATCCTAGACCGGTCCACCAGCTACCGTAATTCGTGGCGGTCGGCGTTATCCTATGCACCTTGGGACCGTCAATGACTCCCCTCTCACCAGAGACGTGGAACGTCGAATACTCGACGCTTCGTCAGGCCGACCCTTAGGATAGAATCGGTGCCTTACGTCGATCGGTCAGAACCACCGTATGTTGCAGCGTACCCACGTCGCCGACACTCGACACCGGCCTGAATGCTTCCGGGCTTGGCGCGACCCCGTCCGCGGCGTAGGTGATGTGCGCGTCTCGCAGCACTCGTGCGAATTCCATCAACTTCACGCATCCGGAACAAGCGGCTACACGACGGCGCGATAGCCATGGCGGCAACACGACAACGACACACGCGACGGAAGCCCCGACCAAACAAGGACCGGGGACCGAGCCAGGGGCCGCCCCCAGCATCGCGCGGCGTGCTCTGGCTACCGCTCGCGATGACGCTCGGCCTCGTCCTGCTGTCGTTCGTGCAGCGCGTCCAGAACAATCCCGTCCTCGTCTGGTCATTCTGGGGCTCCGCCGTATTGCTCGTCGTGTGGCAGGCCTCGCTTTTTCGACGCTCGAAGGCTCTCGGTCGGTCCTTTCGTACGGAGCTTCGGCCGCAGCACTACATCCAGGCACTCGTGCACTTGTCGGTGTATGCCTATTGGGGGTGGTACTGGCG
>DQEK01000171.1:0-4365 GCA_003533545.1 Acidobacteriota bacterium
TCACGTATCGACAGCGACACGTTGCTCTACCGGTTTACCGTAGAGGACCCTTCTGTTTGGACTGCCCCGTGGACCGGCGAGTATGTTTGGCCTTCGTCTGACGATAAGGTCTACGAGTACGCCTGTCACGAAGCGAACTACTCATTCGGAGGGATTCTTCGGGGTGCGCGGGTTCTCGAGCAGGACGTGCGTGACGCGGCTGGCGTCAGGGATTAATCACACCACACCACACCGCACCGAGGGCCCGGGGTTCAGAAGCGCGACAGCGCTATTCGCAGGCCGATGAACGCGCGTCTGGCGCCTGGGTCAGCGCCGCCTCTCGTCGACCCCCGCGTGAGCCTCGCCTGATCCGTGAATGAACCTCCCCGGATCACCCACAGGGCGTCCTCATCGAGGCCCTCACGGTCGTTGGATTCGTCGAAGGGATACGGCTGGTATGGGCTACGGGTCCATTCCCAGACGTTTCCGCTCATGTCGAAGAATCCGAACGGACACTCTGCGCACGGGTAGCGACCGACCGCGGTCGTGCCTTGTCCTTGATAGTTGGCTTGGTCACGGCTAGGCGAGTCCCCCCAGGGATAGGTTCGGCCGTCCAAGCCCCGAGCTGCCTTCTCCCACTGTGCCTCGGTGGGGAGCGTGACGCCCCAGCCGTCGTTGAGCAGGCGTTGGAGTTCAAGGGGGGTGTGGGGCGAATCCCGCAACGTGTTCTCTAGCCAGCGGCAGTAAGCCAGCGCGTCTGGCCAGGAGACGAAGGACACTGGGTGGTCCGGCGGAGCCTGCAATGTTCTCGGGTCTACTCCGAATCCTGTGGCCGAGACGAACCCAGCGTACTGGGCGGTTGTCACCTCATAGCGGCCCAGATAGAAGGCCGGAAGGCTGATTGTGCCCTGTGCTGCACTGACTGACCACCGCTCATTGTCAAACGCCATGGGGTCCGTGGTTCCGTCGGCGCCCATTACGAATGGGCCAGCCGGAATCTCGGTGAAACCGAGCAAGTCGTCGTCCGGAAGAAACCAGGCGTCCGGGCGGAAGCCGGGCAGGTCCCTGGGCACCGCGGTACTGGGCACGGGGTTAGCGGCTGGTGCCAGTTCACTCAGGCCGGAACGTTCCGTGTACATCCAGATGGCCACTCCCAGCACGAGGATGGCGAGTGTGGCTAACCCCGTGGTTGGAGGTGATGGGTTCGGCGGGTCGTGAGGCAGCATGGTTTTGAGTGCGAACTAGGGTCGGCAAGCAAACGACCAGCCATGCGCACAGGCTCTGTCGAAGAGTTCGGCTTCCGGCATGTCCAGCAAGTTCGGTCCGGCCTCACGTAGCAGCAAACGTAAGTCGAGCGGCCGGGGCGCTGCTCGACTGAGCGGGGTCGGATCGAGCAAGTTGACACATCCCGCCTGAAACCGCAGTTCGCAGGCCTGGGCGAAGTAGGTCAGCGCTAGGCTCTGGTCGGCTGGCGTGATGACGCCAGCGGTGTAGTGCCCTCCGAGTTCATTGCAGGCCCAGCCCGCGTTGTCGTTGCAGTAGTTTGTTTCAAGCTGGATAAGCCGACTGCAGGCTTGTGGGCGATCTTCCGCGCAGACCTGTTGCCAAAACGGCACTGCGTCGCCCCGGTGCCGGCTATCTGTGGACCCGATGCCTGCCATGACGCCAAAGAACAGGCCCCAGACTGTCATGTGCACGACATTGGCTCGCGTCGGAGTCCAGTCCGGTGTCCAGCGTGCGAGCAGGTTTCGATCTTTGATGGTCCTAGCGAGTCGGTCGATCCATGGCACGCTCAGGTTGAGCAGCGGCACGCAGAGCAGCTTGTCATAGAAAGTTGGAACACCGATCGCGCCGAGGAGCGAGTAAAGGCCAAATACCCCCAGGCCGTATCCAGCACCGAACAGAGTCTTGCCGACCGGGGTGCGAGGAGATGTCGACGGGTCGGTCACTAAGAGGTGTAGTCCTAGGAACACCGCGCTTGGGATCTCGGAGTCGATGAAATAGGGCACGCCCGTGAGGGTCGAGTACAGGGCGCTCAGTCCGAACAGCACAATGGCGGCCGAGCCCGCGACCAGCGTGATCGAGAATGCGTACATGGCGACCAAGCCGATCAG
Organism: Acidobacteriota bacterium; assembly: GCA_003533545.1. Classification (GTDB taxonomy): domain Bacteria; phylum Acidobacteriota; class Vicinamibacteria; order Vicinamibacterales; family UBA8438; genus DQEK01. The sequence continues at coordinate 2,094 of DQEK01000171.1, forward strand.
GAACAGAAACAGGTAAATCTGTGGGGCCAGTGTCAGGGTGGATGCGATGTCCTGTCCCCAGGTCAGGTCGCTTGTGCCGGTTGCGATGAGGATCAACGAAAAGAGCCCCAGCGAGAAGGCCGACGGGTTGAAGATGTGGGTGAGGCGACCTTCGCGTCGCCACCGCACGAATTCCTTTCCCAGGAATCCGACGGCGATCATGAGGAACTGCAAGTAGAACCAGTCATCTCGGAACCAGAGAAACAGGTTGGTACTGAAGATGATCGGGAATGGTCCGAATCCCAACCCGTACCTCTCACGGCGGGACCACGACAGCAGCATGTCAAAGGCGTAGGCGAACAGTAGTTGGCCTACCAGCAGCCAGACGTGGTCGTAAACTGGCCCCCAGAAATACCCCCAGTAGGCAAAGACGCTGATGTGCAACGTGGCCTGCAGATAGTGCTGAGGTCGGAGGACGACGTGAAATGCGCGGTTCGCCCTTCTGGTGCGGAGCCGAAGGACCAGTCCTGTCTGCCAGAGGAGCAGTCCAGCCGCCGCTGCCCAGAACGACCCGGTGAGGATGGCACTTTCCTGGACCCGCGCCACGAGCGAGACCAACAACAGCGCGGCTGTCAGCGCTAGCGGGATCGAAAAAACCCGTAGGCCTGGCGCCGCGGGTGCGCGCTGAGGTGAAGGGGGGAGACGGTCCTGCCTGGGACGCCGACGTCGTGCAGCTGCCATTACCTGTGCCGAGCCTTCAGTCTGCTTGTACCGCACGGGCCCGTTCCGTGCAAGCGGTACGGGCGTGTCTTGGGCCACAACGTATAATCAACGGCATCGATTGGTCGCTGACACGAGGCGACCGCATCCAATGGACGCCGCATTTAGTATCTTCGTCAACGGTTTCGTCGGTGTGTTTACGGGTATCGCGTTGCTCTACCTGACGATGAAGGTACTTTCGGCCGTGGCCGGCCGTCCGCCGGCCGATTCTTCGTCGAACCCCGAGTAATCGTGGCCTTCCTCGACCAGCTTGGTCTGCTGTCGGTGTCTCTCGGGATGGTCGTGATGTGGGCGCTTGGTCTGACACTGATTTACTGCGCGATCCAAAAGAAATACGAGCCCCTGTTGCTGCTACCGATCGGGTTCGGCATTCTGGTTGCCAACCTACCGCTGACCGGCTTGATGACTCCGGATGAAGGCTTGCTGTGGCGCTTTTACCACTATGGCATCGAGTGGGAGATCATTCCGCCGCTCATTTTTCTCGGACTCGGATCCCATACGGACTTCGGACCCCTTCTTTCCCAGCCGCGGTTGATCTTCCTGGGCGCGGCCGCGCAGGGTGGCGTTTACCTGACCTTTTTTGCCGCGCACGCCTTCGGGTTCTCCTTGCAAGAGTCGGCCGCGATCGGCATCATCGGTGGCGCCGACGGTCCGACCACGATTTTCCTCGCTGCACAACTAGCACCGCACCTGTTGGGAGCTTGCGCCGTAGCGGCCTATTCCTATATGGCCCTGGTGCCGATCATCCAGCCTCCGATTATGCGCTTGCTGACCACTGAGCGAGAGCGGGCGATTCGAATGAAGAAGGCTCGGAAGGTCACGAACAGAGAAAAGCTACTATTTCCGATTCTCGCGACGATGGTTATTGTGCTGCTCGTGCCCGCCTCGGCCCCATTAATCACGATGTTTATGTTGGGTAACTTGTTTCGAGAGTCGAAGGTCGTAGAACGACTGACCGACACCGCCCAGAATTCGCTCATGAACATTGTCACCATCTTTCTGGGGATCAGCGTCGGTGCGACGATGAGTGCAGACACCTTCCTCAACGGAGACGTCATTTTTATCTTCGTGCTAGGACTGGTTGCTTTTTCGGTGAGTACAGCGTGTGGGCTTCTGCTGGCGAAAGCGATGAACTTGTTCACGAGCGATAAGATTAATCCGCTCGTCGGGGCCGCAGGTGTCTCCGCGGTTCCGATGGCGGCCCGGGTGGCCCATAAAGTGGGCGCGGAGGCGGACAAGAAAAACTATTTGTTGATGTTTGCCATGGGCCCGAATCTGGCTGGGGTGATTGGCACCGTCATTGCCGCGGGCATCTTCCTGACGATGTTGGAATAGCGTGGTTGGTCCGGTTCGTTGGCTGGACGCCAGCGGACCACGCGCAACGAGGGACCGGTATGGCAGAAGACGTTTTGGCGCCACTGGCGGGTAAGGTGTTGTCGTTGGAGGTCGAGCTTGGTGCGGTCGTCCACGAAGACGACGAAGTGTTGGTCTTGGAGGCGATGAAGATGGAGAC
>DQEK01000171.1:4669-5285 GCA_003533545.1 Acidobacteriota bacterium
CTTGGAGGCGATGAAGATGGAGACCGTCGTTTACGCCCCATGTGATGGGCAGGTGGCAGTGATCAAGGTGCAGGTAGGCGATCAGGTTGAGGAAGACGACCTACTCGCGACCATCGACTGATCGCGGGGGAGTCATGGATTTTGAACTAACGGATGAACAGAAGCTGGTGCAGGAGACTGCTCGGGAGTTCGCCCGAAACGATATCGCACCGACCATGGTCGAGGAGGAGAAGAACCATGAGTTCCGTCTGGATCGGGTGGTTCGGATGGGCGAGCTGGGGTTCTTCTCCTGTGGGGTGCCGGACGAATTCGGGGGGACCGGCTTTGGTTTCGTGGAATCGGTGCTGATGGCAGAACAGGTTGCCAAGGTTTCGGCTTCTTGGCGGCTACCGTTCAACATGCAGAACCTGGGTCCGGCGCTCACAGTGGCGAAGTTCGGTAGCGCAGCGCAGAAACAGAAGTTCATTCCTGGTTGGGTGGCGGGAACCAAAGTAGGTTTCTTCGGCATGACCGAACCTGAGAGCGGTTCAGACGTCGCGAGTATGAAGACGTTGGCTCGGGACATGGGTGACCACTGGGAGGTGAACGGCAGCAAGATTTGGGTGTCTAACGCAAC
>DQEK01000311.1:0-5390 GCA_003533545.1 Acidobacteriota bacterium
GGCGGCTCCGCTCTCGCGTCGGTGGTGGCATTCGTTCGATCGAGCGCGCACGAGAAGTGATCGACTATGGAGCGGTGGCCGTCATCGTAAGCTCGTCGTTGTTCCGGAACGGCCAGCCGGACCTGGCATTCGCTCGATCGCTCGCCGACGCAGTAGGTCCAGAACGGGTCATTGCCGCCGTCGACAGCAAGGGTGGGCGTGTCGTGATTCGGGGGTGGACCGAACCAGTGGACGTCACCGCGGTCGAGGCGGCCCGGGCACTCGAACCCTATTGCGGTGAGTTCCTCTATACGCACGTGGACCGCGAGGGACTGATGAGCGGCACCGACATGACGGCGGTACAGGCGGTCGCGCAGGCCACCTCTCGCCCGGTGACAGCGGCCGGCGGCATCACAACGCGCGAAGAAATCGACACTCTCGACGCCGCCGGTATCGACGCGGTCGTCGGCATGGCCCTCTATACTGGCACCCTCTCGTTGAACGCCGATGAGGACAACGCCGACTGCCAGAAGCCAGTTGTCTAAAAACAGGACGCAATTTACTGTGTCGAAACAACGGCCGCACAAATGACCCAACGGTGGAACCCGGACACCTATTCTGAGCATGCTCGATTCGTGTCGGACCTCGGTGCGCCGGTGGTGGATTTGCTCGACCCACAGCCAGGAGAACGCGTCCTCGATCTCGGCTGCGGCGACGGAGCATTGACGGAGCGCCTCCAGAAGGCCGGCTGTGACGTGGTGGCCATCGACAGTAGCCCAGAGCAGGTCTGGGCGGCGCTGCAGCGGCGCCTCGACGCCCGGGTCATCAACGCCGTCGAGTTGCCGTTCGACGCGGAATTTGACGCGGTGTTCAGCAACGCAGCACTACACTGGATCCGAGACGCGGACCGATTGCTGCGGGGGGTCTGGACGGCATTGAAGCCCGGCGGCCGATTCGTCGCCGAGCTCGGCGGGGCGGGCTGCGTCGCCTCCATCCGGGAAGCATTCACCACAGCGCTTGGCAAGCGCAACATCGACAGCGGCACCGTCGACCCTTGGTATTTCCCGACGGCCGAACAGTACCAAGCGCGGCTCGAGGCGTGCGGATTCTCAGTCGATTCCATCCAGCAGTTCCCCAGACCGACACCGCTTGCCGGCGACGTTATCCACTGGCTTGAGGTGTTCGCGCAATCGTTTCTCAACGCCGTGCCTGCCAGCGACAGAACGCCCTTGCTCCAGGAAGTACGGGTGCAGCTCAAGCCGCGGCTATGCAACGCGGACGGGGTCTGGGTCATCGACTACGTGCGCCTGCGCTTCGCGGCACGGCGACAGGCAGCAATCCGAGACTGCTAGTCACCGCTCAATCGCGGGTTCACGCACTACCGCAACTGGCGGCGTTATCCGCGACCCCCAGCGCTCTACCGAACAGGGGGGCATCCACTACGAGTGCGTCTTCATCCCTGCCCAAGGTCCTGTTTGAGACCGAACTTGAACGAGACGGTGCCGGCTCTAACGGGTGAAACGCCCTTCTCTGCTCACGGAACCTCGGACAGCAGTCCGGTCGACGTCGGACAGGGGCGAGTCAGCGTGAACCCTACTCAGCGAATGCCAAGCTGGTCGGCAAAATCGTTAAAGTCGCTAGCCACAACGTCGAACGAGGCATCCGGCGTCGTGTCGACTTCTCGACCGGGACCATACTCAAGCGGCCTCGGGACATACGCCGTCTTGAACCCCAGCGCCGCCGCGGCACGCAAATCACCTTTATGGGCCGCCACCATCATCACCTCTTCGGGCTCAAGCCCCAGTAGGTCGGCGGCAGTCAGGTAAACCTCCGGGTCCGGCTTGTAGTGGCGCGCGAGCTCAGACGACAACACCGCGTCCCAGGGCAGCCCGCTGTGCTTTGCCATGTTCACGAGCAACGCGACGTTACCGTTCGAGAGTGTCGCCAACACGTAACGCTTCCGCAGGCGGGTCAGTCCAGAGACCGTGTCCGGCCATGGCTGCAACCTGTGCCAGACACGGTTGAAATTGTCCCGTTCGGCTTCGCCCAGCAGCGTCAACCCATGCTTGGGAATCAGGTCGTCGAGAATCATCCGGTGCAGGTCGTCGATGCGGGTCCATGGTAATTCCCCGCTTCGCACCCGGCGCATGGCCGGTCCGTATCCACCTCGCCAGTCGTCTGCGAATTGCGCCCAGTCGACCTCAAAGCCAAGCCGGCCGCTCAGTTCCTGTCCTTCCTTGATGATTGACGAACGCCAGTCGACCACCGTACCGAACACGTCGAAGGTCATCGCCTTGACCATCGCGAGCCGGCCCGCGTCCGGTTGAGCACGCCCCGGCATTACGGACCCCGCGACCAGAATACCGACGACAGCCGTAAGCGCGAAGACTCTGGGTACCCAGAGAGAAATGTTCATGAATCACTCCACAATGACGATAGTTCCGAGCAAACCAGAATTCAACGCATCCAAGTGATCGTGAAACGTGCAGGTTCGTGGCGTCACGAAATTACCGGTCTCCTTGCTCTGTCCCGGTGAGATGAACCCGGCTTGATTGATGACCGGACACTCAAGGTGGGACGGGTGGAGATCAGACGACATCTCGTGCGCCACGCCGTCATTGTTCACGAAAAGCACACGCTCACCGAGACGAATTTGGATCGTCTGAGGGCTCACCTGGGCGTCGCTGATCGTCACAGTGTTCCCGGACGCGGTGGTCGGGGCCGCGGGCGCCACTCCGGGAGCCACCGTAGGCGTGGTCGGGTTCTCACCGGCACAACCAAGCCCGAGTGCCACCAGCACAAGTCCAGCTACCAACCTTCTCATCACGAGCCCTGCCATTGTTCCGCAAGGTTAGTGCGCGGTCACCGTGATTCGCAAGCACGACTCAAACGTGGTCGCCCCACCCCGTCGTGATTGCCACGCAAACCAGATACCTCCCCAGGAGCACTACCTGGAACGCCAGCCCCTTCGCGGAGTTTCACAACTCGCCGCTACACGAAGTCGACCGTGGAATTTCGAAAATCGCCACCAAGGATGCTAACCGAACTCGCCCCCAGCCAGTCGTCAATCACGCGCGCATAGACAGAACGAAAGTCGGTCTCGTGCCTGACGTCGCGAGCTCTGTTCTCGAGCGTCGGGTTATCGGGAGTGTCCTCAAGCGTCGCAGCGGTTCCGTAGAGCCCCCCCTGCACCGTGCCGCCCAGCGCCATCATCAAGCCACCGGCGCCGTGGTCGGTGCCCGTGCTACCGTTCTCAGACACCCGCCGTCCAAATTCCGAGAACTGCAGCACCAGAGTCTGACTCAGGAGCCCTTGATTGGAGAGGTCGTTGTAGAACGCAGACAGTCCTCCATCGAGTTCTCGCATCCGCCTGCTGTACGAACCGTTGAGAGTCCCTTGCGTCGCGTGGGTGTCGTAGCCGCCGGTCTGCACCCAAAAGATCTTCGTGCCGACCTCGGTGGCCAGTGAGCCCGCCACCGCCTGCAGCGCCCGGCCGACTCCGGTGTTGGGATACGGCGTCGTGGGTGCATAGGTAGCCACCCCCGCAACACGCTCCATTGTCGCGAGCGCCGCCTGTGCAGTCGAGTTGACGAAAGACACCTGCGGTTGTTGCACGGGAAGGTGGGAGAAAATCGCCTCTGCGGCCGCCCGTGAATGGCCGGCTTCCTCAACACCGTACTGCACCCCGCCTAGCGAGTAGCCGTTGGGACTCTGGAAGGCGTAGTCAGTCGTATTCGGAATCGAGGGAACCCCAACCGTAGCGGCCTGGAGCGAACGCGGCAACAACCCGGTCGTGTTCCAGCCCGCGAGCGGGTCGACCGGCGACGGTAAGGTGTCAAGGTAACGTCCCAGCCACCCGGTACCCTGAGTCGACAGCGGATTCCCGGTGTTCAGGATGTCGGTACCCTTGAAATGGGAGCGGCTCGAGGCCGGATAACCCGTGCGCTGGATAATCGCCAACCGTCCGTCATCGAAGACGGATTTCAACCCGCTCAGGTCCGGATGTAACCCCAACGCTCTACCCGAAGTGTCAGCACCCACCTGCAACACATCCCCGGTCGGCACCGCCACAGTGGGTCGCCGGTCGTAGTAGGCGGGGTCGGTGTACGGTATCAACGTACTCAGCGCATCGTTACCACCACTCAGATACAGCACCACCAAGCTGCGCCCCGTCGCGTTTTGCGCTCGGGCGAGGTCGCTCAGAAACGCCGGCGCCGCGAACCCGACCGTGAAAGCCGAGACCCCGGACCGCATGAACTCACGTCGTGTGAACCGCATGATCTCCCCTCGAAGACGGTGCCCCCGGTACCGTCTATAGGAACTGGTATGCCGACGACCCCCCGATCAAGTGTGCCAATCCGGCCGCCTTATCCCGCACCTGTGCAAAGGAACCGGTCCACGGCTGGGCGGTGTTGATGTACGCCAGCAGGTCGTTCGTCTCCTGGGCACTGTAGGGCGCGGGGTCAAGGCGATCCACCATGAAGGCGAGTAGCCCCCACGGCGTCCCGGCCGAGGATTCCGCAGCCTCGCGCAAACTGAATTTCTGGCGGGTGGCCAGGTCCGACGCGAAGTTCATCCGGGCCAACATCGTCCCGGTAGAGAACCAGTCGGTGCCAAGGCGCCACCCAGACACATCGGGTGGCTCAAACAGAATCTGCCCCATGTTCGACAGGGGGGTCAGCGCACTCGCGGCAGAGTATCCAGCCCAGCCGACCCCCTTGATCAGCCTCGTGGCATATTCGATGGGCCACGAGTAGCGGGCGAAGCGGTTCGCGGGGTCCTGGAACTCGGCCGAACTCAACAACGCGCGTACCACGCTCCGCATGTCGTAGCCACTCGTGTAGTACACCGTAGCCAGTTGCTGGATGAGTGCCTCCGGTGGCACCTTGAACTCAGAGACGAAGAAACCGTAGAGCTTGCGTGCTAGGCGAGGCCCCGTCGCCGGGTGCGCCGCGACGGCGTTAATCAGGTCGATCCCATCTTGGAGCCCATTGGGGGCTGGTCGCGCATGAATCGTCTTGCCCCCGTCTGGGTAGATCGGAAAACTAAACGTCTTGCTCTCCGCGTCGTGCTGATCCCATCTGAAGAGGAACGTGTAATATCGGTCGCCGTCTGGGGGCACAGACCGCCGTCGCAAGTTCCAGCCCGTGAACACTCGCGCCGCCGCGTAGACGTCGCTCTCAGTGTAGTGATCGACGCCCATGGTGAATAGTTCCATGAGCTCTCGCGCGTAGTTTTCTTGCGGGTTTCGCGCAAAGTTGGTATCACCATCCAGCCAGGCGACCATCGCCGGATCTTGAGAAACCTGAATCAGTAGATCGCGAAAATTACCCAGCGAGTACTCGCGGAACAATTCGTACTGTCCACGCAGGCCATTCGCATCCTCGGAAGGCTTGGCCGCAAGAGCTCGA
>DQEK01000311.1:5772-7110 GCA_003533545.1 Acidobacteriota bacterium
AAGTGGTTGTGCCAAAACAACGCCATCTTCTCTTGCAACGGACGCTCGGTATGCACCAACCGAAATAGCCAGCGTTGACGGGCATCATTGATGTCCGTGTTGGGCTCCAAGGGACCGCGTGATGTCGTTCCCAAGTAGCCTGGTGTGAGCCTGTAGGTATCGACGGTATCTGGAATTTGCTCGTAGTCGACCAGTCGGTCGACCGCGGCGGGCAGGCTCAGTTGGTTAAACACAGCGAGCTCGGCCGGCCCGGCGCCGAATCCAGCACGCCGAAGAAGATGAGCGATCGCAGGGTCAGCAGCCATGAGTCAAGCTTGCGCCGTCCTCCATTGGATGAAACCGGCTATCCCGGGCAAAAGAGTAACCAATACGAACTCTGGCTATTGTGTCACAAAGGGGACAACCACCTGATCAACGGTCCCTGCCAGGCCCGTTGAAGGAGCCGTGATCGGTTGGAGAGTTCGCGAACAAACAGCTAACGCAGGCTAAGCAGATTAGCCAGCAACTGGTAGGCACCAGGGGTCCCAGCTGGAAGCTGCCGCCACAGTCCGAGCCCAACGTAGAGCCAACGTCCGTCACCGTAACGAGCCTCGACGAGCGCACCACGCTTGACCCCGGGGTTCGACGGGAACGAATCACTCAGTTGGACCAAGTCGGTGTAAGCGGGGTCCTTGGTGCCAAGGAAGTAGAGGCCCCGTTCCTGCACCCAGCCCGCCCACGTACCATCAGAGACCTCGTTCGGAAATCCGAACACCTGGTGGTCCGGAACCAACGCCTCCACCTGGGCGAACTCGTCGGTCACTCGACTTCGGCTGACCTGGGCCGGGTACGGCCCGTACTGGGCGGCGTTAAACTCAAACTTGTTGTATTGCACGATGAGCGTACCGCCCGCCTCGACGTAGTCGAGCAACCGGTGGTTGTTAGCGCGCAGAGCATCGTTACGTTCATAGGCGCGAACTCCGGTTACGATGACGTCGAACCCGGAAAGGTCGTCATAAGCGAGCTGCTCCGCCGCGATGTATTCGAGCGTGGCGCCAAGCTGCTGAATCGCCGCGGGCACCTCGTCGCCAACCCCATTCACATAGCCGACGCGAAGCCCCGGCGGGAGTTCAACATCGATGACCTTCACGACCATGTCGGCCGCGTGCACAAGATGTCTGCGGCCGATATGCGGATACTCGACAACTTGATACCCGCGCTCAAAGGCTTCACCGTCCGCTGAGAGGCTAGCACCGATCCGGTACTCACCAGCAGGAACCCCGCGTGGCGGCCTGACGATGAACCGCACTGTCCGCACTTCGTCTTCTCGAGTGAACTCGACCACTTCACGCTCAGGCG
>DQEK01000311.1:7498-8559 GCA_003533545.1 Acidobacteriota bacterium
CCTCCATGGCGTACGGTGACTCGCACTTCGCGCTCGGTGTCCGCGTCGAGTGGGAGAACCGCGATTTGTGGCGTGACGTCAACAGCGAATCGCGGCACAACCTGCAACTCCATTCGCTTCTCGCCGACAAAGATGTCGCTGGCGTGGCGATAGGCGACCGGACGGTCGACCAGGATCCGACCACTGATGAAATCGAGCTCGAAGATGGCCCGAAACGGCGTCGGCCGAAATGGCAACCCGAAGGGCACATCCGCGTCGACCCGATAGCGAGCCGCGTTCGGCAGTCGCTCCCAGTAAACGTCGGACTCCGGCAACATCGCGGGAAACTGTAAGACTGAGTCGCACTCGTAAACCCCACCACCCGCCACGATATCGGCACCGCAGGTTAGTGTCTCGTCAGCAAAACCATTAAATCGGATCTGCCTGACAGCCACCGCTGCCTCGCCGTAGTTGGCGACCTGCGCCAAGACGGTGACCGGCTGGTCGGCAACTACTATTCCGTCGGTGGCAAACGCTTCAAGCCGGATATCGTGAGCGAGCAGCACCGCCTGCGCATACTGCCGCTCTTTCTGGGCTAAGCGAAAATCGATCTCAAACGCAGCCTCTCCGGAAAGCCCAAGCACGCCGAGCCGTCCCCGGAGGGTGCGAACCGCCGTCAATCCAGCCAGCAGGGACGTCCGCAATTCAAGCATCGCGCCTTGATCAAAGGCGTCCTGCGCCGAAGCACCGTATCGAGCGAGCGCAGCGAGTTCAGGGACGAGATCGTTCGGCGGCTGGACCCCGGCAAAGCGGGCCAGCCCTTCGAGAGACACGTCCACGCCATCAAATAGTGAACGTTCAGGGATGTCGACTTGTCCCTCAATGGTGGTCTCGGCCAGTCGGTAGCGGGCTGAAGCCGGCCCCGGCAAGTTGACCAAGGGCGACATGCCTTGGCATTTATGCATGCTCCGGGCATGACTCCCGATCTCCGCGTAGGTCCGACCAAGGAGTGGGTCGAAACGGCCCGTCTCGACGGTCGTTATACGAGGCCCAGCAGACGCACCGGCGCCGCTGCGTCCACC
>DQEK01000050.1 GCA_003533545.1 Acidobacteriota bacterium
GCTGAACGCGTTCCGGGATCTCAACTAAGGAGTCAGCCATGCAGTGTCAGTCACTAGCGGCGATCGGCGCTCGGCTCGCCGTCTGCGCAGTCGTTCTCGCGCCCGGCCAGATCGCCGCCCAGTCGTCGGTTGAGCTCGAACAGGAAGTGCAACAGGCCCTCCGGCGGGATCGCGACCTACGGCGCGTCGGAGTCGCCGTCACTGGCAGCGAAGTCACATTAACCGGCGAGCTCGAGACCTTCTGGGCCAAAAGCGAGGCGATCCGGCGGACGCTCGAAGTGAAGGGGGTCGAGACGGTCGCCAGCGAACTCGTGATCCCACCTCCAGAAAGCGACGAGGCGTTGGCCGAAGCCGTCGGGCAGGCGATCCAGCGGTATCCACATTACTCGGTCTTCGACTATCTGGACGGCGGTATCGACACCGGGGTGGTGACCCTGTGGGGAAAGGTCACAGCTGACCGGGAAAAGGCGGACGAGATCTTCGAGCGCGTGGCAAAAATCCAAGGCGTACAGGACGTCCGAAGCGACATCCAGACCATGACACCGTCGACCGCAGACGTCAATCTGCGCCGCTCGATCTTCCAGGCGGTGTCTCGGAGCACCCATTTCGAACGCGTCAGCCGGGCGCGCAATCCGCCGTTTCACATCATCGTGGAGCGTTCCGTCGTTACACTCGTCGGGTATGTGCAGGGCGAGATCGAGTACCGGGAACTCGAACGGATTGCACGCCAGACGCAGGGAGTGCTGCGCGTAGACAACCAGCTGCAGCGGGTGCAGTGAGCTTCGTTGCTGCAACGGAAGCGCTGCCGTCTCAATAACGACTCCGCCAGTTAGTCGATCGCCTCGTAGACCAGCGTTTGGAACTCCCGCTCGATCTCGTAGGCGGCGAATTCACCGTACTGCATCCAGACCATCCCGATAAGTTCTGTCTCAGGGTCAATCCAGAAAAAGGTGTTGGCCGCACCGGCCCAACGGTGCACTCCGTTGTTATCCGGTTCAGGCGACGCGGTCTCGTCGACGACCACCGCAAACCCCAGGCCGAACCCGTAGGCCGGACTCAAGTAGTTACCGACCGCAATAGGAATGAGCGCCTCCGGCAAGTGGTTGGTGCGCATGAGGCGTACGGTGTCAGCGGAGAGGATACGAACGCCGTCCAACTCACCTTCGTTGAGAAGCATCTGCGCGAAACGCACGTAGTCGGACCCGGTGGAGGTCAAGCCACCACCGCCTGACAGCCACGCCGGCGGGCGAGTGTATTGCCCGTCAACCGGCGAATCAGTGAGACGCAGATTGCCCCCAATCGTCGCGTAATTTCCTGAGAACCGGTCGAGCTTGTCGCCTGAGACTTGGAATGCCGTGTCTTCCATCCCAAGTGGACCGATGATCCGGTCTTGCAGGAAGGCATCGAATGACTGGCCAGACGCCACTTCAACGATCCGCCCGAGCACGTCGGTCGACACGCTGTAGTTCCAGACCGCCCCTGGATGTCCAAGCAGCGGCAGCCCAGCAATGTCTCTGGCGAACTGTTCCAGGCTCTGAGCATTAAAGAAGATGCCCGATTGGTTGTAGAGCCGGTCGACTGGACTGTCGCCGAAAAACCCGTAGGTCAGACCGGAGGTATGCGTCAGCAGATGCTGAACAGTGATCGGCCCGTCAACCGCCACCCGTTCGCCTTCGTCGGTCAGCACTTCCGTGTCACCGAACTCTGGCACGAACTTCGAGATCGGGTCATTCAGGGCGACCTTCCCCTCCTCGACCAGGGTCATGATCGCGGTGCTCGTGATCGGTTTGGTCATCGAAAAAATTCGAAAGATGTCGTCGCGTTCCAACTGGTCTCCGGCATCGAGATCGCGCATGCCGACCGCATCCCAGTAGACGACCTGGCCGCGCCTCGCCACCATCGACATCACGCCGGCCAGACGGCCATCATCGACGTAGGCTTGCATCGCTGGACGGATACGGTTCAGCCCGTCAGACGACATGCCGACCTGAGCCGGCTCCGTCATCGGGAGGCCAGAGCTGCTCGGCACCGACACCCCGATGGGTTCTTCAGGTGGGGTCGGTCCCAGATCCTCGACGGAGCCACAGGCGACTAGGAGACCGCACAACACGGCGATGGAGTGGAACGACGTACGAGTCATGAGCGTGCTCCTCTGTCCATAAACGTAACCAGGTCGTCGGCGCCAAAAGGTCGGTGCCCTCGAACCTTTAGAGCCTACCACCCGCCGCACCGCGGCGAGCAAAAGCACCGTGTCGTCCATGGGGCTCTCTCACATGGCGAGACACCCGGCCGAATTGCGGCGACCTAACCGAGGCTCGACGCGGCAGACGTGTAACCCGTTGTGGAACCGGCCGCCAAGGCCATCAGCAGCATCTCGCTCCTTCGCGTATCATGGGATTATCTTTCGACGCGACTCATCATCCGGAGCTATATGACCCTAGAAGACCGATTATCAAAAATTCGTGAGGGCTCGACGAAACGAATCCCGCCAGCGGCGCTGAACATCATGCACCGCGCAACAAACGACTTACGGGAATCTGGGGTTTTGAGCGAAGTCATTAAGGTCGGCGACGCCATGCCACCGTTCTCTCTTTCGAACACGCGGGGCGAGCCCGTTAACTCCGACGACCTACTTGCCCGTGGCCCTCTGGTCACGACTTTCTTCCGCGGATACTGGTGACCGTATTGCAATGCAGAGCTGGATGCGCTGCAAGAAATTCTAGGCGAACTCAAATCGACGGGCGCCAACCTCGTCGCCATTACGCCTCAGTTGGCTGAACACAGCATTCCGATGATCGAGAAGCACAAACTCGGTTTCGATATATTGCATGACCCAGGCAACGCCTATGCCGCTCAGCAAGGCCTCCGCTTTCAGTTACCTGACGACCTAAAAGAGACCTAT
>DQEK01000130.1 GCA_003533545.1 Acidobacteriota bacterium
AAACATGGGGGTAAAAAAGTGCCGAGGGCGGGGATCGAACCCGCACGGTCCATAGGACCACAGGATTTTAAGTCCTGTGCGTCTGCCAGTTTCGCCACCTCGGCATGGGGGCACTAAAACACCATTGGCGAGGTGTACCACATCTGCGTTGCATAGCACTCCAACGGTGTATCCAACCTCTTGGCTACATTTAGATAATTCCTTGTACACGACACGGAGCGCAAAAACGCGCTTGCTAGTGCACTCCGACCGTCTGTGTGCCGGCAGAGATGACTCGCGTGACCATCTGTGTCAATTCGTCGGCAGGAAGATCAAAGGGACCTGCCGCAATGGCGCCACTAGGAATCTCGATCGCAATCATCACTCCGAGATTCGTGGCGGTGACAATCCAACTCAGTCCACGAAGCGAAACCTCGCCAGCGGCAGCCTCGCCAGCGCTGACCCGCTCGAAGATGCGCAGCGTCGACAAAAGCATCTCGCGCACATCGGAGTCAGTCCAACCTGCTGCATCGGCTCCGCCGTAGGTAACCGTTTCCGTAACCACCTCATCGGTGCCTTTCAGTAGTACCTCTACGGTGAAGTCCATGTCGTAGCCTCTGGTTCAACCGGCGGTCCTTGCTAGGCCAACAAACTAGTCTCGCAACAATTCTGGGTCGCTGGTCGGTTCCTGACAGGTGAAACCGAAACATAGGTACGCGGTTGCTTGCCGTCTGTCGCCACCATCGTTCCCAGCCAGGACATGCACGACCGGATTCCCCTCACCGTACGCACGAACCCAGGAATCGCAGTAACGGAGTGAACTCTGCCTACTGCGCTCTGACACGACAGGAACCTCATGGGGCGCAGACAGACGGCATAGAACAGATGTCGAACTGCCGTTCGGGAACCTAGGGGAACTCAGGTCTTTGCGGAGCGGGAATATCGACGACGCAAAGGTCCAATTACAGAGCACCCGCGAACGCGACGGACGGTGGCCATGCGCCGACGAAGGCAATGCTCGCGCCCAACGCACCTGGCGAGGGCCTGCCGCGCTCACTTCGAAGCTTGGCGATAGGCTTCCGATTCCCAGTCGACGCGCTCTCGGTCTTCGCCGACTAGATCGTTTAACGTGCGCTGACCTTCCTGAACCACTTCCCGCACCTTCGCCCCGGCGTCTCGCGCATGTTGCAACTCGTTCACGATGGCATCGAGCGCTGGCTCGATCTGCTTGCGCACCTTTCGGCCGGTTTCCGTAAGGTACAGATAACCGACGACGCCACCGACGGCAGTGCCGAGCAGCGAGGACAACAAAACGCGTGAACGTTCGTCCATAGCCTCAAGCATACCGGATCGACCGGCGCCTGCGGAAGCGCGATCGTCAGTCGACGGCCCGACACGAAACCAGTGATTTTTGGACTCTAGGCCCGAAGTCAATGAAGTCCGCCGAAGACAACGGACCCCACCGCTCGCTAGTGAAGTTAAGTGGTGGCCGGCTCCGATTCAGCAGAGGCGGCGACGCCAAGAGAGGCTTCGACTGCATCGATCACGTCGGGATACGCCACCATATCGATGGCGTCGTAGTCAGCCGGACAGCCAAAGTCACGCTTCCCAGGAGCCGTCGGGTTACCGACGGTTACGCACAACCCACAACCGATGCACTTGTCTATGAGGACAGCACAAACCCAGCGGTCATTTTCGTCCTTCTCTTCAACAATGCAGTCCTCCACCGGGCAGGCAGCCTGGCAGATTGAACAGGCAAACGCGCCGAAGCAGGCACCCGGATCGATAACCGCGACCTTACGCGGCGCCTTCTTTCTCGGGGTGTTCTGGAGCTTCGTCCACATGGCCCGCGATTATACCCCAGCCACCGTGATGCTCTAGATCGACTTGCCGCGGCCAGCGATCGGCCAGACGACCTCGACCGTATCACCGCGCACGCCGTAGAGTTGGTCGTACAGATTCACCACGGGATCGCAGTGCGACACGATAAGTTCAAACTTGTCGCCCACTTTATAAGTCCGGCTCGCATCGTCTTCATAGCGAAGTGTTCCAAACTCGTCCGAACCGGCGGTATAGGTCATCCCGGTCTCGCCCTTCACGATCGGCCAAGGACGGTTGATGGTGTTCGCCTTGGCGCCCGCATCGGTCGTAGCTCGACCCTCGTACTGGGCGTTCAGCACGGTGGTCATCACAGTCAATGCCGGTTCGAAATCACGATACACGTCGTCCCCGTCAGCTCCGCCGATAGCCAGATACTGCGCATCCATGAAGACGTAGCTACCCACCTGCACATCCGTCAGCCCAGGGGTCTCGTGGTCGATGTTGTAGGTGCCGGTGCCACCGCCGCTAAAAATGCCGGTATCGAGTCCCGACCGTTCCATCTTTTCCTTGGTCTCGACCGCTGCCTGAAGCCGCTCGAGCGCCCTCTGCCGCCGCGTCGCAAATCCGGTCACGTGCTGGGCTCCACCGTCGTAGCAGAGCATGCCGCGTATCCGAAGCCCAGGTAAGGTATCAACCAAGTGCGCGAGTTCAAGCGCTGGCTGACCAGCGGTGATACCCGTGCGGTGGCCTCCCGGGTCAATGTCCACAACGATGTCAGCGGTCACCCCGGCCTCGGTCGCCGCGGCCGAAAGCTCATGCGCGTTTGCCGGCGTGTCGACCGCCTGGATGAAGCCGGCACACCACTGCCGCAGCTGCATCGCCCGACGAATTTTCGGCGGGGTCACGTTGACCGTCGTCATGAGAATCTGCTCAAGCCCGTGTTCGAACATCACCTCGGCCTCGCTAATCTTGGCCGTACAGATGCCCACTGACCCGGCCGCAATCTGGAGTCGTGCGATCGCCGGGCACTTATGCGTCTTTACATGCGGGCGACTGGCAATTCCATTGCGCGCAACAGTGGTCTGCATCCGGTCGAGGTTGTTCTCAAGTCGATCCAGATCAACACAGAGGCAGGGTGTGTCAAGGTCCCACTTCGAAATACCGGCCGCCAACCGACCACCTGAGGC
>DQEK01000404.1 GCA_003533545.1 Acidobacteriota bacterium
CCATTTCTTGTGCCTCTGGTGTCAAGGCGGGGAGTCGGCCGTTTGGGGGATCTACAATTAGTGACGTGCGCCCAGTTGCTGTGCCACGGTCCCACCATACTTGGTTGTAGGCCAGTCCGAGGTCCCGTTCGGGTGTTAGTTCGGCACGTCGTTCAGATGATGCTCGAGTCGCGGCGTTGTCGTTTTGTTGAGCCACTTCCTCGGCTGTCAGGAATGCTCTCCCGGACAGTTCGGTCGGCCGTTGTAATGGTGTGATGGTCGCGTACGACCAGACGCCCTGTAGGTCCGGGTCGCCCCAGGGGGTCCGAGCTGTATCGATAGATTGCCCCACGGCGGGCATCGCTATCAGTCCGAGCACCAAAACGTTACCTATGGCTGACAGGATGGTAGCGCGGCTCATGTTGCTCTCTCCTCGCGTAATCGAACCTCACGGCAGGCCCGTCTGGCAGTCATGAATTCTGAGTCTCAGACGCATTGCACAGGCCCGGCAGCGATGAGCGGTTCTCCAAACCACCAGAATCGTACAGATTCTCCAACACCGAAGCCATTTCAGGCGAGAAAAACTTGAGGGCACCGATCAGTGTCAACGTCCCCGACACCAAATCCCGTGGCGCTCATTTCCCCAGATTGAACCGACCGCCGATGACGAAGGCTCTAGGTAGACCGGGATAGCCGAGCGCGCTCTCGTACTGCGCGTCGGTCAGATTGTCCACCCGCAAAAACATGGTCAGTCCGGCACTGATTCGATACTGGCCACTGAGGCTCACGAGGGTGTAGCCGGGGTTCAGCGTGATGTCGACCGGCAGGCCGTCAGAGAGTCGCGATAGGCCGAGCCGGGAGGCGTCGTGCCGGTCTCCGGTTATCCGCATGTTTAGGTGGATACTGGCGGCCCCCTGCGTATAGTTGACGCTGAGGTTCCCTGAGTGCCTTGGACGACGCAACAGAGGCTGGCCGGGTTGAAATTGCTCGCTGGTGCTGACGCTCGCTACCACCGCGGTGTCGACGTAAGCATAGGAGGCCATCGCCGTCACGCCGCCGATCGGCCGCTGGAGTCCTCCCTCGAGCTCGATTCCGCGTGCTTGGGAGCCGTCGATGTTGAGGTAGTCAGGAATACCGTCCCCTCCCCATCCTGGTGAGTATTGGAACGCGACCTGGTCTCTGTAATCGTTGTCGAACCAGGTGGCTCGCCCTAACCAGCGCTGCGCATCGAAGGTGATCTCGGCTCCTGCATCAATGGTGGTGGCGCGCTCGGGCGTCAGTGCGGCGTTGCCATCGACCCAGGCTGAGCCAAACAGCTCTGAAAACGTCGGGTTCTTGACCCCTCTGCCAACGTTGGCAAAGAGCTTCACCGAGGACACCGCTCCGTCGGTGATCGCCAGGGGGTAGCCGCCGACGGATATCTTCGGACTGGCTTCTGTGCCGAACCTGGAGTTGTCGTCTACTCTGATCCCGGCGGTCGCGAACCATTGATCGGCCAAGACGAACTGTTGCTGGACGAAGTAGGCATGGTTGGCAATACCGAACCCCGCCGCCGTGCGGTCTCGTTCGAGCAGGGGGTCTTTGTCATGCTCGTACTCGTACCCAGCGCTGAGGACCTGTTCACTCAGCCAGGTCACATTGGCTTGGTATTTGACCGTGTTTCGACGAAACTCCGAGGCGAACGTGTAGGGCCAGTCTGACACCCCGTAAGGGGTGCTCGCGAGAAACTGACCAGCATCCAGCTCTGATGGGTCGGCGGCCAACGTGCTGAAGGTCGTTTGATCAACTAAGCGCACAAGTCTCGGGCTATTCGGAAAAATTGCGCCCGGTTTCCCCGCCAGCACGGCAAAGACGTTGTACGTAGGGTCAGATATTTCGTCGTTCGACACTTGGTCGTTGCGGAAGTAGGTGACAACCGCAGAATGGTTGAAGCGGGTGTTCACAGTGTGATCGAACGTCAAGTGCCCAGAGTAGTCCTCGCTGTCGGCGAGGGTGCCATTGTCGCCAGGGCCGTAGACCATCGGACCGACCGCCCGACCACGTGCGTTACCGTAGCGACCGGCTGCCCGCAGGCGTATCTGGTCGCCGAGGATGGCCCCGAAGCTGCCGTCGACTGAGGACTGGTCGAAACGGTCTCCATCGGGGAGTTGCTCTTGGAAGGCGCCGTCGCTTCCTCGGTAGGCGGCACCCAGTTGGTAGTCGATGCGCTGCTGCGCACCGCCGAGTATACGGAGGTCGCTTCGCGTCGTATTGAATGTCCCGCCTTCGAACGACCCGTAAACTCGTGGCGCTGCGGTTGGACTCCCTCGCTTGGTGAAAATCTGGACCACTGAGCCGATGGCGCCCGAACCGTACAACGCCGACTGAGCGCCCCGGACGACTTCGACTCGATCGATCTCCGTGGCCGAAATGCGGCTGAAGTCGAATTGTCCTCCACTGACGTTGACTCGAACCCCATCGACAAGAACATGGTTATAGTCGGACTCCCCGCCCCTGGAGAACAACGATGCCATGCTGCCCTCACGTCCGGTCGAGGCGATATTCAACCCCGGGACCTGCTGGACGACCTCGGCAAGCGACGGGCTACCGAGGGCTTGAATGTCCTCGGCCGTGAAGACGGAGAAGGACTCGGTGACCGACGCCCGGCTTTCGGCGGTGCTTGAGGCGGTGACCACGATCGTGTCATTCAGCGGAGCCAGCCCAAGCTGAAAGTTCTGGGTCTCACTGGCATCTAGCTGAAGGGTGACGGTGCCAACGGCGAATCCTTCGAGCTGCGCCCGCAGGCGATAGCTTCCCGCGGCCTGGAGCTGGAGCTGATAGCGACCGTCCGGAAGGGTCGTGGTAGTTCCCGTCACTCGATTGCCGCGGAGCGCCTGGACGGTAGCTCCGGGCAGTGCTGCGCCGGAACTGTCCGTGACGGTGCCGGTCACCATGAGTGCCTGCCGCGCGGCGATGGGAGTCGTGACGACGAGGCTGGTTGCTAGGAGTGAGACCGCCCCACAAACCACACTCGCTTTGAAACGTTTTGTCACCATACCTGGTTGTAGGCCAGGCCGAGGTCCCGTAAGGGCGTTAGTTCGGCACGTCGTTCAGATGATGCTTGAGTCGCGGCGTCGTCGTTTTGCCGGGCCACCTTCTCGGCCGTCAAGAACGCTCCCCCGGACAGTTCGGTCGGCCGTTGTGGTGGTGTGACGGTACCTATGACCGCACGCCCTGCAGGTCCGGTGCACTCCACGCCGTAAGAGGAGCTGATGCGGGAGTGTTGGCCGGCGGCGCGGCAGCGAAAGGCGGGCATGGAACCAAGGCCGAGAGCACTATAGCCGCGACCGCGAGATATCGATAGTCCATTTGACTCTCCAAGCGTCTCCATGATGGACGCGTGACTAACTTGACGCAAGAATTGCGCCCATGTACAACGCTCCGATCTTTGCCGCTTTCGCCATGCTGACCGTTACCTGGGCGGTTTAATCCCTCCTATCCTCCCAGGTCCTGTGTTACAAGTCTGAACCTGAGAGGAACAAATGTCGGAGGTGACTCCCATGTCGCGGTATATGTTTTCCTGCGTTCTGCTCCTACGCCTGCTTAGCACAGATGCTTTCGCTGCCCAGGCCTGCGAGCCGGATGGCGAAGTTCGATTCGTCTGTGGCCTCACAAATCCTGAAGATTTGTATCGGATTCCGGATACGCCATGGGTGATTGCTTCCGGCCGGGTGTCCGATGTGGAGGGGCCGATTTATGCTGTGGACATTCGTAATTACAGTTCTCGAGTTGTATTTCCTGAAAACACTTCGTTGCCTGAACATGACAACGTCACCTATCAAGATTGCCCAGGGCCAAACACCAGTAGCTTTCAACCCCATGGTCTTACCCTACGAGAAGGTAACGGCGGCGTGCACACCTTATATGTTGTGGGCCACGGTGAACGTGAAGCTATTGAGGTATTCGATTTAGATGTTCGCGGGACCTTTCCATCGCTTAAATGGATCGGTTGTATCGTTGCTCCGGAAGGGACTCGGCGGATCAATTCAATTAGTGCTTTACCCGACGGTGCCATCGCGGCCACAAATTTTGATACCGCCGGCGGTGAATTGTGGGAATGGCATCCAGCTAACGGTTGGACTGAAGTGCCAGGAAGCCAAATGCCTGGCCCCAACGGCCTTGTTTCTTCCGCAGACGGTCGGTGGTTCTATATCGGTGGCTGGAGCGATCAGGCGCTCGTGCGCCTATCCCGGGGAACAACCCCGGTGCAAATGGAGGCGGTCCCCGTCGGATTCAACGTAGACAACGTGCGCTGGGGGACCGATGGAACCGTAGTGGTCGCCGGTCACGTTACGCGGTGCGATTCTGACCCCTGCGAACTGGCGGTTGCTCGTGTTGCGAAGGTGCATCCGACTACGTTCAACGTGCAACAACTTGTGGACTATAAGGGCACTGATTTTTTTCAGCTGGGTACTGTTGCTATCGAAGTAGATGATGAAATCTGGGTCGGAGGCATACGAGGGAGCCTCGGTATTGCCAGGTTTCCACAATAGAGGGCTGCTTCGCCAGACGACGAACCGGAAGGAGCGTAGCATGAAGCTATTTACTGCGGCCGTTTTAATCTCGCTTGCGGCCGCGTCGAACGCGCAGACACTATCTGAGGAGGCTCCGCCGTTTTCCTCGGTGTCGGCCGAGCGGTTGCTTAACGCCGACGGTGAACCGCAAAACTGGCTGATGTACTCGGGCGACTACAAGAGTCAGCGCTACAGCAGACTCGATCAGATCGACCGAGGGAACGCGGACAATCTCCAGATTGCGTGGGTCCATCAGCTCGCGGTGCTTGACCAGGCCGAGACGACGCCGATCGTGGTGGATGGTGTGATGTACATCACCGAATCGCCTAGCACGGTCATCGCGGTCGAAGCGGCAACCGGACGACCCTACTGGCGCTACGAACACCCCTTGCCGGACGAGATGGTGTTTTGCTGTGGACGGAACAATCGGGGGGTGGCCGTGCAGGGCGACCGCGTCATCATGAGCACGCTTGACGCGCATCTAGTGGCGCTCGACGCGAGAACGGGGAGCGTGATGTGGGAGGCGGAGACCCAGGAGACCGCCTCGGGCTACAGTAAGACGGCGGCGCCGTTGATTGTGGGCAACAAGGTGTTGAGCGGGGTGGCGGGTGGCGAGTATGGCATTCGTGGGTTCGTAGACGCCTACAACATCGATACCGGGGACCGCGACTGGCGGTTCTTCACGACGCCGGGCCCGGACAACCCCGACAGCCAGACTTGGTCGGGGGACTCGTGGCGCCGGGGAGGGTCCGCCACGTGGATGACCGGGTCCTACGATCCGGAGCTGAATCTCGTCTATTGGGGCACCGGGAATCCCGGTCCGGACTACGACGGCACGGTGCGCGTGGGTGACAACCTCTACTCAGACTCGGTGGTGGCGCTTGACGCCGACACTGGCGAAATGAAGTGGTATTTTCAGTTCACCCCGCACGACATTCACGACTGGGACTCGACACAGATTCCGATACTCGCCGACACGATGTTCGACGGCGAGCCACGGAAGCTGATGCTTTTTCCGAATCGCAATGCTTTTTTCTATGTGCTGGACCGAGAGACTGGTGAGTTCCTGCTCGGAACACCCTATGCGAAGCAGACCTGGGCCGAGGGGCTCGACTCGAACGGTCGGCCGATTCTCGTGCCGGGCAAGGAGCCGTCGGTCGACGGCACCGTGGTGTCGCCGGCCATCACCGGTGGGTCCAACTGGTGGTCACCCACCTACAGCCCACGCACCGACCTTCTCTATGTGATGGCCTACGATGCCGAGACGCGGTATTACATCCGCAAGACTGCTTATGAGGAGGGGGATAGCTATCGTGCTGGCGGTGGCGAGAGTCCAGAGTCACCCGAGTCGTATCACCGGGCCGTGCGGGCCCTTTCGCCACAGACCGGCGAGTTGCGCTGGGAGTTCCCGGTCAATCCACGGTCAACCTCTGGCCTGATGTCGACGGCGGGTGATCTCGTCTTTGGTGGGACGGCCGATGGGTATTTTTTCGCGCTCGATGCGGAGAGCGGTGAGGAACTCTGGCACAAGTCGGTGGGTGGGCGCGTCCACGCGGCACCGATCAGCTATGCGGTCGCTGGGAAGCAGTATGTCGCCATCGCTGCCGGCAACGCCGTTTTCTCGTTTGCGCTCCCGAATTGACAGGGAACGTGTGGTCGTTTCATGAGCCGGGAGAACGCGGGGCGGTGCTCATCTCTGGCTTGTCGTGCCAGGCAAGGTCCGAACGATCTTGAGACCCTGTCCCTTCGGGCGGTTGGGTCCGGAGACAGTCCTTGGCACTCACGCAGGCGTCGCGTGTGCTGAGGTGGCGATTACCAGGCCGCCACTTGCTTCAGATTTGGGGTAGCCGGTAGACCCGCATGGCGGTGTCGTGAAACATTGCTGCCCGCTCTGTGGCTGAAAACTCAGTGGTTAGCTTCTTGAACTGATTCCAGAGGACCGTGTAGGAGCACGATAGCTTGTCGACTGGGAAGTTGCTTTCGAACATGCACCGGTCGGGGCCGAATCGCTCGATACAGTGGTTCATCCAAGGCGCCATGGATTCGGCCAGTTCTTCCGAGCCGATGGGAATCTCCCTTGTGTGCCAGCCGTAGCCAAAGCGGGGCATCCCCATTCCGCCGAGTTTCATGGTGACGTTGGGGCAGGCCGCCACCGCGGTGATTCCCTCTCGCCAATTGGGTATGATCTCGTCGTCCTTGCCGGCGTAGATGCCCACACGGCTCACGCCACCGATGTGGTTGATGATGATCGACAGGTCCGGCACGGCCTTGGCGAAGTCCGCAATCTCAGATAATTGAGGAAAGGACTGCATGAGGTCCAGAACCAGTCCCTTCTGGCTCAACACCTTTGCGCCGGCCAGGAAATC
>DQEK01000391.1 GCA_003533545.1 Acidobacteriota bacterium
GGGAAGACTCGGCGACAGGATGGCCGAGTACTGCGTCGGACACGCGTTGACACAGTCGCAACGCATCCTCAGGTTTCAACGCGATCAGGCTGCACGCCGTTGGGCTCCGGTCGAACCGGAGACCATCCGCGATTCAACCGCTGTAATCCTGGGTACCGGCTCGGTCGGCGCGGCGATCGCCGCGCGTTTTGCCGCGCTCGGATGTGTGACCATTGGCGTGTCTCGACGCGGCCGCCCACACCCCACTTTCGCCCGGGTCCATGCGGTGACTGAACTCGCCGCAGTGGTTCCGGCTGCGCGATGGCTCGTGCTTGCCGCGCCGCTCACACCCGACACGCGCCGCCTGGTGGGAGCGCGTGTGCTGAACCAGTGCCATGGTGCGTTCCTCATCAACGTCGCCCGGGGGGAACTGCTCGAGACCGGGGCACTTCTTGCGGCCCTCAAGACTCGGGCGCTGGTCGGAGCGGCCCTTGACGTGTTCGACGAGGAACCGTTACCCGAGGACTCGCCGCTTTGGGAAGCTCCCAACGTGGTCATCACGCCCCATATAGCCGGTGTGACCCACGCCTCCGAAGCAGGTGCGGCGTTCCTTGAGGCCCTACGTAGACTCGAGGCCGGCGAGCCGGTTCCCATGGCGATCGACACGGCCTGTGGCTACTAACTTCAATCCGCGTTGGTTCTACGCTGCTCTGTGTGACCCACAGTTTCACTGAGGCTGTCAGCCCGTTGCGCCGGTTCCCGCGGTGAAACTCTACGCAGGAAATGCGCTGGGCCCGTCCGCTCCACACGGCCGACTATCCCGCTCAAACGAAACGCTAGCTGGTTGAATACGCCGCCGGTCAACGGCGTTCACAGCACTGCCGCGAGAAAACGCTCGACCGCGTAGGTTGTGACCTGGCCGCAGGGCCCGCGCAGGAGGTAGTCGCAACCGTGTACTGCCCACGGCAACTGCAAATACAAATGGGGTACTCGGGCCCGCAGCAGCCGGTCTGACAAGAACTCGGCGTGAAACGGAGAGACCAACTCGTCGCGTAGACCGTTGATAAGCAGAGTGGGCGGCGTCGCGTGACCGACATGGCTCAACGGGGAGGCCGCATCGTATTGCGGGCCGTGCGTATCTGGCGATCCCCCCAGATAGGCATCGAGCACGGCACTCGAGTCAATGATCGAAAGTTTCGCCGGGTTCGCATAGCCCCAGCGCAACGCGATCGGCCCATAGAAGGAAACGACACCCTTGATGGCTGGGTCGCGCAACGTGTAGGCGGTGACCAACGCGAGCTGGGCGCCCGCCGAACGTCCGACCAGCGCCAGCCGGTCAGCATCGAGACCCAGAGGCCCGGCATTACGCTTGAGAAAGCTGATGGCCGCCGCCACGTCGTCGCGCGCCGCCGGAAAAGGAAACCGTGGGGCCAATCGATAACTGACCGCGGCCACCAGATAACCCCTCGCGGCCAGATATCGGTTGAACGCCGGAAAATCGCGCCGGCTGCCGCTCTGCCAAGAACCACCGTGGATGGTAACCACGCCCGGCAACGGCGCCCGGGCCGAAAGGGGACGATAGAGGTCGAGCCGCAGTTGCTCTCCGCCAGGCTCCGCATAGAGATGTTCCTCGAGTCCGACTTCGGGCGACGATAGACCGCCGAAGAGGTCGCGCACCACTAACGGCGACGGCCGAGGGTCGACAACCGGCGCCAGGGAACCCAGAGGCCCGAAGCGCGTCTCCAGCACCGTGGGAAGTTCCCGGCCAACCCCTATCGCACGGACCACCGGCGTCAGCAGGAGGAGAGTGCCGAGCCCAGCCGCTATCACGCCACCGGTACCAACCCAGCTGCGCCACCAACTCGGGAGCAGCAACAACAGACACACCGGCACCGCCCAGTGCCCGCCCTCGGCCACGAGCACACCCAACTGCCAGGCCCGGTCGTTGGCAGCAGGCAAGACCGCCAGACACCCGAGCGACAACAACACCGTCCCGACGAACAGACGCCCGAGGTTAAGACGCTTCGCTCTCGATCCCATCAGAACAGAGGCCTAACCGGTCAATGTGTTACCCCAAAAAACGGTCGGCGTTTGATGCGGCCACTGACTCCCAAGCGTGACATTGACGCACCCGACGCGTACCCGGTACCCGCAACCTTGATCCTGCACCATTTCTGCACGGCCCGCCAGCAGGACGGGCGCGACAAAACCAATAACGAATGCTCAACGACGCCGAACAGCGCCGCCTCTTTCTAGGCCTCCGAACCGTGCGGCCCGCGTCCGCGGTGACCCAGCTACCGAGACGTGTCTACAAGGGGGTGGGATGGGGCAAGAAACAGCGGGAATCTGTTCATAACCACCCGCTGAGGCCTCCGACGGCCAACGACCGAGAGCATGCGTTGTCCCCCACTAGAGGGAAAAACGTGCAGACCGGAGAAGTCTTTTCAGCGGCCCTGCTACGGGCCAACCGTCACATCAACCCGAGCACTGGTCCAACAACACTGTCTCGTGCTGCCCTCGCCAGCGGTAATCGAGCTGTCGTTGGCAATCACCATGAGCCGATACTGGCCCGGCTCACTGAAGGTGACCGCGGTCATCGTCTCGCCGCCGGTGAGCTCCTCGAAGCTATGGGTCAGCTCGGGACCTGCGTCAACCCCTTCTGCTTCGAAGATCACCTCGCCCGGTCCGCGGAATTTTTTCCAGGTGACACTGACCGGCGCGCGACGCCGACCCCTGCGAGGGGTGTCGTCATCATCATCGGCATCACCGGCTCGTGACTCTACCTCGCCCGCGAGCGGATTGTCACTGGCACTCGCCAGCAGCGTCAGCGCCTCCCCCACGGTGGTCGTGTAGTTAGCCGCCACTTCGGGTATCGGGCCCGCGAGTTCCTCGCCACTGGAACCAAGTCTGATCGTCGGCGGTGTGTTGCCGTTGGACTGGTCCAGAAGCGGGCTCGCGAAATATGCCGGAACGGTCGTGAATGCAATCTCCGTTGGCTGGTTGTTCACCTGGACCGTCCAGGTCAGCCTTCGTTCGGCTTCGGCTTCCGGCACCCTCATGGAGAAGACGCCAATGTGTCGACCGGGCAAGAAGTGGGTCGGCTGGCCCTTGTCCGGATTACCAGGGCCCATGCTATTGTCCGCGCCAACCGGGATATCCAGAGCCTCGTCGTTGCGGTTCATGTAGCCCAACACCAGCGTTACGGTGCCGTCCTCGTTTCGCGACCAGGACTCGTAGGCCGGCCAGATCGCTTCACCTTTATCCCCAGTCGGCTCGAGCGGGTGCGGGGCTCGAGGGATCTGCGCCTCGCCGACGGACGCGATGATCAAACACGAGGCGACAATGGTGAGGACGCTGACGGATAGGCGTGACGCATGCATGGCGGTGGCCCCCCTTTAGTGAACGGGCGTGGTAGAAACAAACGACACGAGAACTCCCGCTGAGGGACAAACGAGGAGGGGTGCCGCTCGCGTCGTAAACGGCACCCCTTTCACACTAATTTTTTACACTAAGGCTACTCTCCGCCCCCGATCGCAGCCTCGGCGGCCTCGCGCTTCGCTACTTCGGCTTCGTATTCCTCGTCCTCGAAGTAGGTGACGTTCACCCACGCGTGGCCCATTTCGTCGGCCGTGCGACTCCCGCTGCCGACCCAGACGTTCGAGTCCGGGTTGGACCGATTCGCCGCGGTGTTGTCGTACCACGCCGTGATTTTGAGCAGCGTCCCCTTCGGCAGCAACGGCGCCACGTCGTCGGTGTAGACGTAGCTGTTGTGCCAGTTGAAGTTGAAGTCACCCACGTGGCTCAAGAGCTGACGGCGACCGGTCGGCAAAATCGCCTCCATCGACATCGCCGTGCCGCGCAGATGCATATGCGGCTGAAAGCTCTCGACCCGACCGGCGCGCTGCAGCGGGAAGAAGCCCTCGGTCACAGCGGTGCCATTGGCCGGAATGTCCATCTGGCCGGTGCCCATCAGATGCAGCACCTGCCGGTACTTCGGAGGGGCGTCCTTCGGATAAAGGTAGACACCGAGTTGGACGGTGTCCGTGATCTCCTCACCGACCGCCGCGTAGTGGATGTCCCAAGCGATCTCGGAGTCCGGCATCATGAGCTTGCCGCTATCCGGACGCATGAGCTCGCCCTGCTTGCCGACCGCCCACTCCATGAAGGTACCGGCGCCCCGGGACCGATCAGCCACCCCACCAACCGAGTTGGCCGCGTTAGCCCGTTGAATCTGCGCGTCAGGCTCTTCTTGGACGAGTCTGGAGATCGCGTGGTGCGTGATCTTGCGACCCTCGGCCGTTGACGGCCGAGTCTCGATGGCGCGCGCCCAGCGCTGCTCGGTGAGCCCGGTGGGCACTGTCGGCCGCCACCAAGCGTCGCCCGTTTCGGCCGCCATCGTGTAGGGGGTCGACTCGACGATCAGATCCGGCGGACCACCGAACTGGTCAGCGAAGTACCACTTGGATTCGTCCGGCCAGTCAACGGCAGCCGGCATGTCTTCCGGGTTGCCCCGCGGTGCGCCACCATCGACCCAGCGGACGATCGTGTCGAGTTCCTCGTCGGTCAAGGAGCGGTCGTTCTTGAACTCCGTGATCCCGACCGTGCGGTCGATGTGCCAGGGCGGCATCTGCCGGCTCGACACGCGGTCCTTGATCGACCTGGCCCAAGGCCGCGACTCCTGGAAAGTCACCAGCGACATCGGTGCGATCGAACCCGGCCGATGGCACGCTTCACACTTGGCCTGGAAAATCGGGGCGATGTCCTTCGTAAATGTCGGCACCTCATCCTCGGCCGCACTCGCCGAAACGGGCATCATGGCCGCGATTGCGAACACGGACAGGAGAACACCGAGAGATCTGAACGTGGTGGTCTTCATCGGACTATTTCCTTTCGCTCTGGCCTATCCAACCGTAACCCTTTAGGACCACCGTGGATCCTACTTCAGGAAAGCGGGAATCTCAAACCCATAAGCCGTCTGCCCTGGACCCCACTCAATTCCCAACTTCGTTGCCGAAAAACCGGCAGCAGCTCGCACTCACACAACAAATTATCGGCATCTCGTCCCCGCGAACGGAGCCAGATTCAACAGGACAAAGGAAATTTTCAAGTGAGCGCCGAAAACGGTTCGGGGAGGACCGTTTCGGCAACGTGCAGGACCTGCCCAGTCGCGATGCCGGCGCTGTCCCACGCCGTCGCTAGCGAGCAGCCGCCTCCTTGCCACGCGCGCCAGTTAGGATCACGGCCATCGAAAAATTGCCCTCGTGGCAGGCGTACTCGAAGACCGGACTCGGATTCCGCCGCATCGGCACCTGATAGGTCCACGGCCGCGCCCAGGTCTCCGGGTCGTTAACCGTCACTTCGTAGATCAGAACGTCTGGCGATTCGCGCGTGAAACGCTCCGTTAATTGCAGGGCGGCCGTCGACCCTCCCCGCATAAAACTCGTCTCGCGTAGAAAGTTTGTCGTCTCGACCACGAGCGCGTCACCGTCCCAGTACCCACGCGAATCGCCCGCCCACTGCCGTAGATCGAGGTGAGGCTGGCCGGTGAGCAAAACAACGCGAGCGTTGTGATTCATTTCGTTATAAATCACGATCGTGTCAGGCGTTTGGAACAACTGGAAGTTGTTGTTGTAGCCGCCGGGGGTCATGGGCGGTCCGGAATTGAATCCGGTGATGCAGCGCGCCTGCAAACCATTCGAACCGAGGTCCTCGACCCATCCCCCTGGCGTCGGCTCGTGCGGTCCCGTGTCTTTCCTCGCCTCGGCCAACGCCGCTCGGTTGCGCTCCGCACCCGGGGTCAGCGGTGGAATACGTCCGTCCGGCGGGTCGATGACAAGCGACGTCCGCTGCGTTGTAATGACCGAGGTTCCCCGGTCGAACCAAAACTGGTTGTAAGAACCTGGCGCCCCATCCGTGCCACGGTCTACGTTTCCGGTGGGGTCAACCTGGGTGCGCTGCGCAGGGCGGTTTGCGAGGGTGACGTCGCGGTCAACCGCTTCCTGACCGAGGTTGGCGGCCTCCTCGTCGGTCAGAAAAGCCTGATCGGCCCGTCCGGCCGGTCGTTCCATCGGGGTAATCGTGCGGAAATCCCATACGCCTTGGAGGTCCGGCTGACCCCACGCTGTCTGCGGGGCGTCCTGTGCAATGGTCGTAGCCGAGGCGCACACAACCAGGAACGAAACCGTGAACATCACAGCAAAGTGTCGTCGTGTCATGAAACCCTCCCGGCGTCACGCAGTATGCCGGACCAACTGGTAGGCCACCAGACGATCACGAACCAGATGAATGGCGGTGAGGCAGGGATTCGAACCCTGGGAGGAGGTTAAAGCCCCCTCAACGGTTTAGCAAACCGCCGCCTTCAGCCTCTCGGCCACCTCACCCCGAAGAACAGAGCACCGGCCCCACAAGTAGCGACCTGAGCCCAGCTACCATAGCGCACCGCTCACCGCACAATCCAGAGCTCGGTCTGTGGACCGGACAGAAACTCCGGCGCCCGGTCTCCCCGGACCAGGATATCTTCCTCGCGCATGATCGTGACAAGCTGGCCCTCCCACTCGGCCACCGGTACGCTAACCGCAAATTCAAGGGACACCCAATCGCCATCCTTCAGAGAGATCTGCGGATGCTCGCCGTAGCGTTCTGGCCAGTCGTGAATGGCCCACATACCGGCATCGTGGACCCAGTATCCCTGAACGTGCGAATACACCAGCAGCTCGATCGCGTCCGAAACGGCACGAGTCTCCGCGCGACGCTTGATGTCAGCGCCGTTCCGTCCGACCTGCATTTCATCCAGAATGATGGTCGCCGCGCGACGAGACGACTCGAACGCGCGCACGAGCCCCTCGGGGGGCGCGGTCTCCCCAGCACGCAAGACGTACGCCATCTTCTGCTGGTCGGCGACGATACCGGACGTCCGCACGCCGAAATCCACGTGCAGCAGATCACCGGGTTCAATCACCGGGTCATCCGCATCGTCGAGGGCGAGGCTGCCAATTCGTTGCAGGTCGATCGACGCAGGAAAGTTGAACTCGAATCCCTGACGCTTCCATTCAGCCGTGATCCAGTACTGCACGTCCATCAGGGAGGTACGACCCGGCGTAACCACTTCGTTCGACAGTGCGCGACGCAGAATGGCGTACGTGGCCTCGCTGGCCTCACGTTGGATCGCGTCCTCGGCGGACGTATGTCTCGAGGCATAATCGATCACGAGCGGTTCTGAAGACACCAACCGACCGGCAAGCCGATCTCCGAGCGCGTCCAACAAATAGTCTTTAAGTTCAGCCGTCAACCCGTCGGCCATGCTAATAGTGCGGGACTGATTAATCGCGATACGCTGCGGGTCTCGCGCCGCAAGGTACTCGCGAAGATGAGGCCTGAGTCCCTCTTCGCCGTATGACGTGGCTGTGTCGTAGAACCGATTTAGGTGGCCACTGAGGTGGGTGCCGATGGCGGTGGCCTCCAGAGCCACTCCGGCATCATGAAACAGATAGGCATTGCGGTGGCCGTACCAACCGGTGATTCCGTAGCCGCCAAACAGTTCAAGCACGGGGTCGGGTGTGTTCTCCCGACTCAGAATGATCCAGAGATCGACACCGTGCTCCCGCATAACCGGTAACAGATGACGCTGCATCTTTTCGGCCTTTACGGCCCATTCGCGCTCAGAGCGCGCTCGGATCAGCTCCGGCGTGATCTGGGCCGCCACGGGGATCGTCGTGACCGCCAAGCTCACCGCCAGCGCGGGCAACACGCGCTGCACGGCAAAGCGGACCCTCGGGAACCTCATTCCCCGTACGTGATCCGGTAGATCGCGCCCGCCCGGTCGTCCGTAACCAACAACGCGCCGTCGGGCATCACCTCAACATCGACCGGGCGTCCCCACGACGAATTGTCCGAGGAGAGCCACCCCTCGGCGAAGACCGAGTAGTTTGCCACCCGATTGCCCTCGAGCGTAGCCACGGTGATTCGGTATCCGGTGTGCCCCGCCTCGGGCGTCCGATTCCACGACCCGTGTTCGGCGATGAAGATCTGGTTTCGATACTGCGCGGGAAACATCGACCCAGTGTAGAAACGCATCCCGAGCGAGGCCACGTGGGGTCCGAGGGTCTGCGCCGGTGGCGAGAACTCGTCGCACGCCCGCCGCTCGCCAAACTCAGGGTCTGGAATGTCTCCCTGGTGACAGAACGGAAACCCGAAGTGCATTCCGAGATCGGGCGCGTGGTTCAGGGTGTCCCCCGGGGTCTCGTCACCGAGCCGGTCGCGGCCGTTGCTGGTAAACCAGAGTTCACCCGTGTTTGGGTGCCAGTCAAAGCCCACTGAATTCCGCACCCCGTGGGCGAACACCTCCTGCCCACTACCATCCGGGTTCATTCGTGTAATGCTGGCAAATCGTCCATCCTCACCAGTCCGATCGCAGATGTTGCAAGGCGCTCCGACCGGGACGTAAAGCTTGCCATCCGGCCCGAACCGGATGAACTTCCAGCCGTGCGATCGCTCAGTCGGATAGTCTTCGTCCACCACGACTGGCTCGGGAGGATTCTGCAACCGGCTTTCAATACCGTCGTAGCGAAGAATACGGCTCACCTCGGCGACGTACAGCGAACCATCCCGAAAAGCGACGCCGTTCGGCGTGTTCAGTCCGGTCGCGATCGTGATTACCTCGTCGGCCTTCTGATCCTGATTGCGGTCGAGCACGGCATACACATCGCCCGCCTGCCGGGTACTGACAAAGAGTGTCCCCCCCGGCGACCGCGCCATCGAACGCGCGTTCGGCACATCAGGCGCGTACACGTCAATCGAGAAGCCGGGCGGCAAGGTGAGCGCATCGATATCCTGGGCAACCGCAACACTAGCGGTGACCACGACCAAGCCACACGCCGTGACGAGAAAATTTCGGAACACGGGAACCTCCCTCAAGAGTAAGCGCCAAGTTGATGCGCCAGAGGACGCAGAATACCGAAGTCGGAGAAAAAGGGGTAGTCGAGCGCTAGTACCGGAAGAGGTACGAAATCTTGGTGAAAAAAGCTCGGTTCGTGCGTTGGAAGTCAGTGGTGAAAAACAATGGCTCGTCGTCATCATCGAAGAGCAGGTCTCCCTGCTGATAACGATCGTCGTACCCGACGAAAAACACGGTTCCTGCATTAACGCGATAGGTAAGTAGGAGGTTGGCCCCGAGAGTGCGACTAAACGTGTTGTGCTCCAGAATATTGCGGAGCAGGAGCCGCTCGGTAAACTGGTACGTGGTCTGGGCCCGGAAAATCTTGACATCGAACACTTCAGACTCGTCCAACGGATCAATGAGCCGGCTCGTACTGACTTGGATCGACGATTGCAGCCGGCTCACTGGGCGCAGTGACGCAAACACTCTGCCGTTCGATCCGTTGCCGAGAAACGGCGTGCCGCTGAAGCGCACCTGGTCGCCCCAACTGTAACTGCCACCAACCGAAAGAAGCCGGCTGGTATTAACATTGCCGCCCAGAGACTGACGGACCTTGTCGAAATTGATCCCGCCGAACCGTTCCATCTCCCTCTGAACACTGCCGTTCACCGAAATATTCTTGGCGAATGAAGCCCGCAAACTCAGCCGGGCCTCTTCATCCTCGAGTACGTCCTCAAAGTTCCAGTTTCGACTGTACGAAAACTGGGGGCCCCAGTTGATAAGCCAACTTTCCGGCCACCAGCGGTAGCCGAGGCTACTCGACACGCGTCTGATGTCCCGCCGGCGGATAAAACCGACATCACTGTCAAACTCGGGATCAATCGAGTAAAACGACACGTTGTAACTCACGTTCCGTCCGCTGCTTCGATATCCCCCGTCAAACATCGGGCCGGAGGTCTTGGCACCGGCGAGATCCCGATTCTGCGTGGTGAGCGCCGCGAAGTCCAACGAAGCCGTCGGGGTCACCTGGAAACGACTATCAACACCCATCAAACGGCTGTAGCTGCCAAGAAACTCACGGTCCGTGAAGACGGCGCCAACATGGGACTGCGAATAGAGGTCGTAGCGGGCTCGCCCGATGACCGTGGTCGCACTCTGTCCGAAACCCCGCTCAGTCGGGTCGTCCAACTTCCCGGCGGCCTCATCGTTGGCGAAGAGCAAACCAACTGTCGTCTTGCCGATTTTTCCGGTCACCTTGCCACCGTACCGGGGATCGACGATGGTTCGCGTGTTCACGAAATTTACCGGGCCCCGGATGTCGAAGATTTCCTGTCCCTCTAGGAAGAAGGGACGTAGTTCAGAGAAAAACAGTGGAAACCGCTGGTTTACCTCGATCTGCGGGCGGTCGGACTCAATCTGCGAGAAATCGGGATTGTAGGTGAAGTCGAGCGTGAGGTTAGGCGTCAATCCATACTTAAAATTAAGACCGCCCTCGGGTTGCCGTTCTTCGCCAAACGCACCTGTCGACCTATCTAGTGAACCCGCCTGAATGGCGGTCACTGTTGGCAGAATTTCAAGGTTACGACTCGTTGACAGGTTGCGGAGCCCCTCCAAGAGTCCCATCTGCGGCATGAATCCAGACACATCGCGCGAGACTGGCGCCCAAACAACGACTTCATCCTTTCCTCTAATCGACCGTGCGACCTGAAACCCCCAGCGGTGTGTTTCACTCGACGGGTAACGCAAGCTCTTGAACGGAATCGCGAGTTCGGCCGTCCACCCGTCGTCAACGAGCACACCTCCAGAGTCAAACAAAACATCCCACGACGAATCCCCCTGCGGCACCGAACTCGATCCGCCCCGGTATCCACCACGTCCACCGCCGCCACTCATTAGTGAATCGCCCTGGACTCCGTAGCCGTTGAGGCTGAACACGAAGGCGCGCTGCTGATCAAGAAACGTATCGAAATAGATCGAGATCGTATCGTCGCTGAACGACGCGCGATCGCGGTCGACTCTGTTGGCACGCACGATGCCAGGGTTCGAGTAGTGGGCGTGCATGCCCACATAGAGGTGAGTACTGTCGAACGCCACAAAGACTTCAGTGTCCTCAGTCGCCGGTTCCCCCTCTACCGGGGAGACCTGCACGAACTCTGTAATCCGGGTCGCGGTTTGCCAGATGGGGTCGTCGAGCGCCCCGTCGACTGTTGGCCGTTCCATCGCAAAGTCGGCGGTCACGCTTGGTCGCCCGGCAAGAATACCGGCGGACCCCGCCCCGGCGGCCGGCGCGAGAAAAGGTTCACCTGCAGGCTGAACGGAACGCCCCGGCGGCAACACGACACCACCGGCCACGACATCATCCGGGGCTCGACCGGAAGCGCGAGGGCGCCCAACCCCGGCACCGACGTCAGGGCCACGACGTTCCGCCCCATCACCGGCGTCAACCGACGGCTCCGTAGACACGGCCGCCACTCGACCTTCCCTGGTCGCGGGCGAACTAACGGAGGAAGTCACCCGGGTGCTCAGTGCTCTAACGATCTGGTCCTGTAGATCGAAGATCGCCTCAACGGTGCCGTCCACGGTTAACGTGTCGGCGACGTCTCCCGCCCGCACGTCAACCAAACGCGCCGTGACGCGCAGCTGCTGACCCACGCGCTGGTACCCGCCGGTCACAACCCAACGCACCCCCAGTCGACGACCCAACCGGGTGGCGTCTGTTGAATCGATCGGCACGCCAGCGTCACCGCGAAGTGCGGCCGTCACCCGATCCCGGCCGACAACCCTCGCCCCGGGCGTACTAGACAAATCCGCCGCCACGGTCTCAGCAAAGCCATCACCCATCCAGTCGTCCAATACGTCGCGCGAGATGTTGGTGAACGGGACAACCGCGAATGTGCGGTCCGGTAGGGCGCCCGCGTCGTCGGTCTCACGCTCGCCCTGACCCTCGCGGTCCTGTCCGATCGGCACGGCATTCACCGCGGTGGCCCGCACGTGCTGGTCCTCGCCGCCAGAGGACAACACACGCGGGAACCCCCCAGCCGACGACGACGCGAGCAGCAACACGGTGAATATGACGGTGTGACGAAACATGGACGGGCAGGACCAGCAGATAGCGGACACGTGAGGCCGATGCGTCGGCAACAATACAGGCGTCAGAGGCACGCGTCTCCCAGAGTCTCTAGAATCTCGGCAACCGATTCCGAACCGGGGCCGCGCAC
>DQEK01000325.1 GCA_003533545.1 Acidobacteriota bacterium
CCCAACACGATTCCGGTGGCGGCGAACCCGGCCCAGATTTTATTAACAACGAAAATGCCCTGCAGAATCAAAATCTCACCGATGAACCCATTCAGTGCCGGAAGTCCGATAGACGACATCGTCATCACGAGGAAGACCGCGGCGTAGGCCGGCATGACCTTCGACAACCCGCCATATTCGGAAATCTCACGCGTGTGCCGACGCTCGTAGACCACCCCTACCAGGAGGAACAGTGCACCGGTAGAAATGCCGTGGTTGATCTGCTGCACGATACTACCGGTGATTCCAACGGCGTTGAGGGCAAACATGCCCAACATCACCATGCCCATGTGACTAACACTGGAGTACGCCACCAATCGCTTCCAGTCGCGCTGGGCCATCGCCACAAGTGCGCCGTACACGATGCCGATAATGCAGAGCGCCACCACCCACGGCACAGCCGCACGGGTCGCCTCTGGCAAGATCGGAAGCGAAAACCGGATGAATCCATAGGTGCCCATCTTCAAGAGCACCGCAGCCAAAATGACCGAGCCGGCCGTCGGAGCGTCAGTGTGCGCGTCTGGCAACCAAGTGTGAAACGGGAACATCGGCACCTTGACGGCAAACCCAAGGAAGAAGGCTAAGAAGACCCACCACTGCAGGTCGAACGGCATGTTCAGTTCATGGAACCGCGTGATGTCGAATGAATACACGCCGGTCACTTCATGGTGATAGAAGTACACAGCGAGAATACCGAGCAACATGACGACGCTACCGACCAGCGTGAATAGGAAGAACTTGATTGCTGAGTAGAGGCGGTTCGCGCTGCCCCAAATACCGATAAGAAAGTACATCGGCACCAACATCACTTCCCAAAACAGGAAAAATAGAAGGAAGTCGAGTGACACAAATGCGCCGATCATCCCGGACTGCAGGACCAGAAGAAAAATGTAATACTCCTTCACCCGCGTAGTGATCGCAGTCCACGACGACAAAATCGCGATGAATCCCATCAAGGTCGCCAGCAGAATCAACAAAGCGCTGAATCCGTCAACACCGAGGTGATACTGAGCACCAATCGAGGGAATCCAATCGTGCCGTTCGACGAACTGCCAGTCAGGGGTAGCCTGATCCAGCCAGAACCAAAGCGGTAACGACACTAAAAAGCCAAGGGCAGCGACCGCATTGGCGATCCAGCGAATGGTATCTTCGCTGTCCTTCTTCACGAACAGCAGTAACACCGCGCCCGCCAGGGGCGTGAACAGGATCAGCGACAGCAGAGGAAAATTAGCCGTGTTGCTCATGAGCAGGTTCTCGTAAAGGGCCACCGGAGGCCCACTCTAATCACGTAGTCTCTTGCGCGGGTCTGACAACCCGACATTCCGTACAATCGAGCCTCTAAAGTCCGACGAACCGGGCGACCAGGTACACCGTAACGAATGTGAACACCCCGAATAACGCAGCGACAGCGTAGTTCTGAATGAGTCCGGTCTGACCGCGCCGGAAGATGTAACTCCCCTCGGCGCAAACCCATCCCACCAGATTCACGAGCCCGTCGACGACGTATTTATCCAACACGTGGGAAACCCAAGCCGACGCTCTGGTGAACCAACCAGTGCCATTCACCGCACCGTCGACCACTTTGCGGTCCACGGTCCACAGACCCCGGGCGCCCCCCATCGTGCCCTTGACGAGGGTGGCGTTGTACGCCTCGTCGACGTAGTACTTGTTCGTTAGCACACGGTGCGCACCGGCCCAGTTGGTCGCCAGTTCCTTGGAACGCTCCGGCCGACGCACATAGAGGTGGTAGGCCAGGGCAATGCCGAATGCCGCAATCAGCACCGAAAACGCCATTAAGCCGATCTCGGCGGCGTGAGAAAGGTGAGCAACCTCATGGGCGCCCTCCTCGCTGTGGGCCGCCGACTCGGCAACGAAGGCGGGCTCAAGGAAATGCTCGATGGCATTGTCGCCACCCAGAGCCGCGGGGATGCCTACAAAACCAGCCACACATGCACCCACCGCCAGAACCATGAGCGGCCCCGTCATCAGACTCGGCGACTCGTGCGGACCATGCCAAGCGTGGGCATGACCGTCATCGTGATGCCCGCCGTCGTCAGCGGCGTGGTCGTCGCCGTTCTGAGAGCCCCAGGAAGGCCCCCGGTACTCGCCAAAAAACGTCATAAAGATGAGCCGGAACATGTAGAACGCCGTCATCCCGGCCGTCAGAACCGCCAAACCCCAGAGCAGCTTGTTGTCAAGGAACGTGCGATAGAGAATTTCGTCCTTACTGAAAAAACCGGAAAATGGTGGCACTCCGGCGATGGCGACGGAGCCGACGAACATGGTAACGAAGGTAACGGGCATATAGAGTTTCATCCCGCCCATCTTCTGCATGTCCTGCTCGTCGTTCATCGCATGGATGACGGAGCCACTACCGAGAAACAACAACGCTTTAAAGAAGGCGTGGGTCATCAGGTGAAACGCCGCGGCCGCAAACGCACCCACGCCGGTCGCCAAAAACATGTAGCCGAGCTGCGAAACAGTCGAGTACGCCAGAACCTTTTTGATGTCGGTTTGAACCAGTCCGATCGTAGCCGCCAGCAGGGCCGTCACCACCCCGACCGTCGCTACGGTCGTCATGATCATCGGCGCCTGCGAAAACAACACCGCGTTCCGGCCGACCATGTAGACACCAGCCGTAACCATCGTCGCAGCGTGAATCAACGCTGACACCGGAGTCGGGCCCTCCATAGCATCTGGTAGCCACACATACAGTGGAATCTGTGCGCTCTTGCCCACGGCGCCAATGAAGAGCAGCAAGCAAATGGTCGACAGCACGCCGAAGGTCGCCGTCTCCACCGGTAGCTGTGCAGCGGCCTCAGCCACCTCCCTGAAATCGAGGGTCCCGAAAGTGAAAAAGATCAAAAAGACGCCGAGCACGAAACCGAAGTCACCCACCCGGTTGACGACGAACGCTTTCTTTCCAGCGTCAGCCGCACTTTTCTTGTGATACCAGAATCCAATCAACAAGTACGAGCACAGACCAACGCCTTCCCAGCCGACGAACATAACGAGGAAGGTGCTTCCGAGCACCAAGGTCAGCATGAAGAAGCAGAAGAGGTTGAGATAGCAGAAAAACCGGACGTAGCCGCCCCGCGGCTCGTGACTCATATAGGCCGACGAGTAGAGGTGGATCAAGAACCCAATGCCGGTAACGATCAGGATCATCATCCCGGAGAGCGGGTCGAGCCTGAAAGCCCAGGGTACTTCGAAAGCACCGAGCCCATTAACCGTCTGGAGCGGAATCGGCGGAATCCAGTCTCCGAGGGAAACGACATGCTCACGATGTTCAGCACCGAGCAGCTGTACGAACGCGAACACCGACAAGAGCAGCGAGCCGCCCATCGTGGCACACGCAATGCCGGCGGCCACCGTCTTGCTGAAATACCGGACGCCCAGGATGCCGTTCAGGGCAGCACCGACACCAGGCAGTACGGGAATGAGCCAGATAAGATCCATGTCCTTGCAGCGATTGCAGATTCTAAGCGACGGCCTACCAGCGCATCACGTTCATCTCGTCAATGTTCACAGTTTCTTTGTTCCTGAAAAAGGCCAGGATGATCCCCAGCCCGACGGCGGCCTCCGCCGCCGCCACCGCAATCACGAAGACCACAAACACCTCACCCACCAAGTTCTCGAGCCGGTGGGCGTGGGCGACGAGGTTAATGTTGACTGCGTTGAGCATCAGTTCGATCGCCATGAAGATAATGATGATGTTCCGGCGCACCAACACCCCGATCACGCCGATGCTGAACAGCGCGGCCGAGAGCACTGTGTAATGCACCGTGGTGATTTCCATCATTAAACTTCTCGCCTCGCGAGCAGGATCGCGCCGATCATCGCGACGAGCAACAGTACGGACGCGACTTCAAACGGAATGAGGTAGTCAGTGTAGAGGAGCCATCCAAGCTCCTCGACGTTCCCCTGTACGGGGGATGCCACTGCTTCACTCGAAGGAACGGCGGCGTCGCTGCCAGAGCTGTAGACCAAGATCCCGGCCAGCTCGAGCAGCACCGCACCAGCCAATGCGAGTCCGATCACACTCAGTCGCCGCGGGTCTTGGTGGGCCTCAGCCTCACCCTTCAAGTTCACCAACATGACGACGATCAGATACAAGACAACGATGCCACCCGCATAGACCAAAACTTGGATCACCGCCAAAAACTCTGCCTGGAGCACCACATAGAGCACCGCCACACAGAGAAAGTTCATGACGAGAAACAGAATGCTGTGCACAGTGTTTTTGGCAGTCACCACTAGGACGGCCAATCCCAAAATCAACACCGAGAGCGTGTAAAACCCGATGGTTTCAGCCATGGCTTACAACAAGACCTTCACGACAGCAGTCACCACGATGTTGCCAATGGCGATCGGGATCAAAATCTTCCAACCAAGCCTCATCAACTGGTCATAGCGATAACGCGGCAAGGTGGCCCGGATCCAGATGAACAGATAGAGAAACCCGAACATCTTGCCAAAGAACCAGACCCAGCTCGGAATGAAATCTAGAAATGAGAGCGCGGCAACGTTCGGGAATGGCCGCAACCAGCCGCCCCAGAACAGCACGACTACCACCGCTGAGATGACGAGCATGTTCGCGTATTCGGCCAAGAAGAACATCGAGAACCGCATGCCGCTGTATTCAGTGTGGAAGCCACCAGTCAATTCCTGTTCGGCCTCGGGCATGTCGAAGGGTGCCCGGTTAGTCTCGGCCAGCCCGCCAATCAGCACCAACACGAATGCCACTGGCTGCACGAAGAAGAACCAGAAACCAGCCTCCTGTTGCGCCTCCACGATCCCGATCATGCTCAGTGTCCCCGCAGTCAAGATGACACTCACCAAGGTCATCGTCACGGCGATCTCATAACTGATGAGCTGCGCCGACGCACGCAGACTGGCAAGGAGCGGGTATTTACTGTTTGAGGCCCAGCCGGCCAGGATAATGCCGTAGACCCCAATCGATGTCACCGCAATGATGAAGAGGAGACCGACGTTGATATCTGTGACGTAGAAGAGCTCATCCCCACCAAACGGCACGACAGCAAACACGACCAGGGCCGGCACCAGCGAAAGGATAGGCGCCAGGGTAAACATCCACTTGTCGGCTTTCGCCGGCGTGATGTCCTCTTTCAGAATCAGCTTGATGGGATCAACGATGGCTTGCAGGATGCCGTAGGGACCTACCCGCATCGGCCCCAACCGCGACTGGGCCCAGGCAATAACCTTGCGCTCCATAAGAACGGTGAAGGTCACCGCGACCAGGACCCCATTCACCAAGACGGCGATCTTCAGCAACGGGATGACGATGGTGTCGATCATTGCTATCTGTCAACCTCGCCGAGCACAACATCGATGGTGCCGATTAACGCCACGACATCCGCGACGAGGTGACCGATGACCAGAGGCCGCAGGCCTTGCAGGTTGCAAAACGAAGGCGGCCGCACGCGGAAACGGTATGGGTTGGTGGCCCGACCGTCGCTGACGATGAAATATCCCAGCTCACCCTTCGGTGACTCGATGGCGTGATAGGTCTCCCCCGCCTTTGGCTTCAACAGTCGCGGCACTTTCCCCATCACGGGCCCTTCGGGCAATCCGTCGAGCGCCTGCCGAATGATGCGAATCGACTGCCGGAACTCTTCGAGCCTGATCAAATAGCGGTCGTAGGTGTCGCCGCGAGTGCCGAGCGGCACCTCAAAATCGAACTCATCATACGCGGCGTAGGGCTCATCCTTGCGCACGTCGCGGTACACTGCCGAGCCGCGAAGGGGAGGCCCACACAGACCGAGGCCGATCGCGTCCTCAGCCGAAATCACTCCGATCCCACGAGTGCGCTCGAGCCAGATCCGGTTGTTCGTCAGTAGTTCTTCGTATTCGGGGACTTTCGCCTCCATAACATCGCAGAACGCACGTACCTTCTCGTCCCACCCGGTCGGAATATCGAGCGGTAGGCCGCCCACCCGCATCGAGTTGTAGGTAAGTCTGGCCCCGCAGTACTCCTCAAACAGGTCGAGAATCAGTTCGCGCTCACGGAAGGCGTACAGAAAGACCGTCATCGCCCCGATGTCCATGGCGTGGGTCCCCAGCCAGAGGCAGTGACTGGCTATGCGTTGTAGCTCAGCTAGAATCGTCCTGATGTACCGGGCACGTCGCGGCACCTCGATTTCCATCAACTTCTCGACTGTCTCGCAGTAACCCAAATTGTTAGTCGCCGCTGCCACGTAGTCCATCCGGTCGGTCAACAGAATGATTTGAGTCCAGTCCCGATTCTCACTCAGTTTTTCGATGCCACGGTGGACGTAACCCATCACGACATCCACGTCCTTCACCTTCTCGCCATCGAGCTTCAGTACGAGCCGCAACACACCATGGGTACTTGGGTGCTGCGGGCCCATGTTGATCACGAGCTCATCAGTGTCGAACATCGGGGAGGGTGCGGTCGTCATTAGTTAACTAGCTATTCCGTGAACGCGCTACAAAAGAAGCAATTATTCGATCTCAGTTTCGTCGGACAGGTTGCGTAATCTCAGCCATTCCATCGGACTCTCAAGTAGCAATTCGCCGGGTCCCTCGAGCGGGTAGTCCTTCCGTTGCGGGTGCCCCTGCCACCCCTCCGGCATCAAAATTCGTCTGAGATCGGGATGCCCAGTCAGGTTCACACCGAACATGTCCCAGAGCTCGCGCTCCAGCCAATTCGCGGCCGGCCAAATCCCGGTAACCGACGGCACCGGCTCATTTTCACCAGCCCGGACCTTGACTCGGACGCGGTGGCGGCGACGGGTCGAGTACAAGCAATATATGACGTCGAAGCGCTTCTCCCGAGGCGGCCAATCGCTCGCGGTAATATCAGCACAGTAATCGAACGACGCCTCTTCCGCGTCCTTCAGAAAATTGAGCACGTCAATTAAGGCCGTCGGTGGGACGATCACTGTCCAGTCACCAACCCAGTAGCTAACCTGCTCGATCGCCGCCGGCAACGCCTGCCGCAGGGAAACCAGGAACGCCGGTTGTTCGAGGTCGTCTGGCGGAAGCGGGTCAGAGGGCCCCTTCGGGGCTTCTGGTGGCGCCTTGGGCTTCGGCTTCGGTTTCGGTTTGGCTGGCGCCGCTGCTGGCTTGCCAGTTTCCTGCCCGCCGGTAGCGGGTACCGGTTTCACTCCATCAGCCGCCGACGCACCCGCCGGCGTGTCGGCAGACGGGGGCTTGTCCGTAGCGGCGTCGTCTGATTTCGGTTCGTCAGCCATGGCACGCGCGCGGCGAGAATGTACGAGGGCGCTCGGAC
Organism: Acidobacteriota bacterium; assembly: GCA_003533545.1. Taxonomy (GTDB): domain Bacteria; phylum Acidobacteriota; class Vicinamibacteria; order Vicinamibacterales; family UBA8438; genus DQEK01. Next base: position 7,316 of record DQEK01000325.1, read on the forward strand.
GCTATACCCACTCCAATGCACCCTTTCGCCACGCATACACGTAGCCGAGCACAAGGATAAACAGGAACACCAACATTTCGATGAGCCCGAACAAAGCCAACTCGTCCATGATGACGGCCCAGGGAAACATAAACACAGTCTCGACATCGAAGATCACGAACAGCATCGCGATCACGTAATACCGGACGCTGTACCGATCTCGCGCGTCCGTCTCCGGCTCGATTCCACACTCGTATGGCTCGAGCTTCACCTTACTGTAACGAGACGGAGCGACCAGCGCCGAGACGATGAGCATGACGATAGCTAAGCCGACCGCCACAAGCACGAACAGCAGCACCGGAACATACGCCTCAAGCATTAACGGTCACCGTGTCACCTAGACAAACCGACAGTGAATCCCCCCCGGACGTGCACGCGCCTCGATTCACCCGGAAAACTCGATGCGGCAGGGTGGGTCGTAGCTGATCGCTTGACCTGCGGGCCTGAAAACCGGGGTTTTTATAGCATGCGGCCTCTAGGGTGTCAAGAAATGTGGGGCACGGCAAGCGACTCCTGCACGAACGCGAGAAACCCTGGTTTTTGCGGTTGGTTCAGCTCGGTGAAAACCAGGTAGACCAACACGGCTCAACAGGCTGAATCACCGCTTGGAGTTGGTGATTACCGCTATACTCTCAGGGTGCCAGCGCTCAGGTTATTTGCGCCCGAACACCCCGTCTTGAAACCCTCGCTTGAGACCGGCTACGCCGCAGTTTCCGGATCCACCGGTTTACTAAGCGGCGCCGCGCTGGGGCTCGCGATCATGTTCAGTCCGGTGGTCCCGGCGGTGAACGCCCAAAGCACCGAGGCGTCGATGTTCGTCAGTGTGCTCGACGAGAGCGGAGCTCCCGTGCATGGACTGGGCCCAACCGACTTCATCATCGAGGAGGACGGAAACCAGCGCGAAGTACTTCAGGTCAAACCAGCCACTATGCCCATGCAAATAGCGGTATTGGTGGATACCAGCACAGCCGCGGCATCGACGATACGGGACATCCGGAACGGATTAGTAGCGCTCGTGGACGGTCTGCTGGACGGCAACGAGATTGCGTTGGTCTCATTCGGAGGCACGCCGCGAATCCTGGTCGAATCGACCCGTCGCCCTGAACGATTGCGTGACGGCATCGGACAGGTCTTCGCCTTCCCCGACAGTGCCGCGTATCTTTTAGACGCACTGGTCGAGACCGCCCGTGGGTTCGAGCGTCGGGCCGCGCCTCGGCCGGTGATCGTAGCCATCACGACCGAAGGTGTCGACTACAGCAACCGTGATGCGAGACAGGTAGTTGAGGCCCTGCGCGATAGCGGGGCCGCCGCGCACACCGTCGTGCTACAGACGCGTTTGAGTGCGCCCGTGGCTGCAGACACTGGGTTCGGATTCGGAAACGATGGTCGGGAACGCGATCTGGCACTCAATCAGGGCCCGCGCGCGTCCGGCGGACAACGCATCGACGTTTTGCTGAGCCCGCGTCTCAGTGACGCCCTTACGGCACTGGTCTCTGTCTTACGCAATCAAAGCGAAGTGGTGTATGCCCGTCCCGCCAGTCTCATCCCACCCGAGGAAATCTCGGTTCGGGTACGGCAAAACGATTTGACGGTGCGCGGCACCCCTACCAAGCGAACGGAAGACTGAATGCACGGGCCTTTGCGGAGCCTCACAGTGGCACTCGTGATCAGTAGCGCCGCGACCGCGATCGCCCAGGAACCCGACCAGCCCGCCTTCAGAACCGGCGTAGACCTCGTGGCCCTTAACGTCACCGTGACCGATGAAAACGATCGTTATGTTACCGACATCGATGTCGAGGGCTTTCAGCTGTTCGAAGACGGTGCGCAGCAGGAGGTCACCTTCTTCACTCGCACCCAGCTGCCAATCGCGTTAGCTCTCTTGATGGACACTAGCGCCAGCATGGCGGATAGGATGTCGACCGCCCAGGAAGCAGCCATCGGATTTGCCGAGCGACTACGTACCCAGGACCTCGCCAGCATCATCGACTTCGACAGCCGGGTCGACATTCTGCATGAATTTACGAATTCCCTCGACGCACTCACCAGCGCCATTCGTCAGACATCGGCTGGCGGCTCCACCTCGCTCTACAACGCCATTTACATTTCACTGAAGGAACTCGCCAAGATCGGAGCGGCCGCGACCGCCGAGGAAGAAATCCGACGTCAAGCGATCGTCATGCTCTCTGACGGAGAAGACACGTCCAGTCTGGTTGGATTCGAAGAAGTTCTCGAGCTGGCCAAACGCTCCAACACGATCATTTACTCGATCGGCCTGCGATCGCGTGACATCCGCACACGCCGCGGGTTTCGCGAGGCCGACTTCGTACTACGGCAACTGGCGCAGGAAACCGGCGGACGAACCTTTTTTCCAGAACAAGTGGAGGATTTGCCGAAAATCTATCAGCGGATCTCAGACGAGCTGTCGAGTCAGTACACCCTAGGGTACGTCTCAAAAAATCCTATCCGGGATGGTCGGTGGCGTCGCGTTGTGGTGCGAGTCGATCGTCCGAACGTTGGAGCCCGAACGAAGCAAGGTTACTACGCACCGACAATTAACTGATCGGTGCTCGAAACCCCGGCGCGGCAGTCCACCCGAAGAGCGGACTTCTGACACGAGACACTCCAGAAGCCACAAGGAAGACCGATGAACTTATTCCCTTTGCTGCCTTACACCGTCGCTGGTATCGCCTATGGGATCCACTTTTGTCGGCGCAGCCTTCAAATCGGCCGCCTGGCCACGACCACCCTAGCCGCCGCGGCCCTCATCCACACCTTCGTCATTGGCATGCAAACCGTCCAGGTGGGTCATTTGCCGTTCGCCGGCACCGAAGCCGTTATTTCCGCCTTTGTGTGGCTACTCGCGGTGGCGTACCTCTACACCGAGGTCACCACAGACGAACGAGCCATGGGCGTGTTCATCGTGCCTCTCCTAGTCGTCCTACAGGGCGTATCGGCCCTCGGAGACAGGGTCATAGAGCCGGCGGCACCGGTGCTCGACAGTCCGTGGTTTGCCGTGCACGTCCTATCGCTGCTGTTCGCTTATGCCGGGTTCGCGTTGGCGTGTGTGGTGGGCATTACCTACGTGCTGCTCTTCCGAGAGTTGAAATCAAAGCAACTCGGCTTCTTTGCCGAACGGCTACCGTCGCTTCAGGTGCTGGACAAAATGAACGGACGTGCGGTCGGTGTGGGCTGGCTATTCCTGACCGCTGGCCTCGTGGTGGGTGCGGTCTGGTTATTTCAGCTTCAACCCGACAGCGTCGACCCGCGCGTCCGCGCAATGTCGTTCTTCGATCCAAAGATCTCGGTCGTCCTGCTGAGCTGGGGTGTGTATTCCTTCGAGCTCTACGCCCGTCGCTCTATTGGGTGGAGTGGAAAACGTGCGGCCTGGCTATCCGCACTGGGGTTTTCGATCGTGCTGCTTAACCTAGTCCCTGTGGGCTACTTCCTAACGGAGAGTCACAACTTCTAGCGAGCCATGCTCGACAGGCACGGGACCGCCGCGCCTAAGAATCGACAGGTCGAGCACACCCGGAGCCAGAACCTGCGCATCGCATCCCATGGATCTCCTGCTGCTTGGCGTAAGCCATCACTCGGCGCCGGTCGACCTGAGGGAACGCGTTGATTTCTCGAAACGCGGTGTGGTGCAGGCGTTGCAGGAGCTTGCCATCTCCTCGGCTCCAACCGAAGCCGTGATACTGACCACGTGTAACCGGGCCGAAATCTACGTCGTCTGCGAGAATCTTGAAACCACCCGCGCAGACCTCACCCGGTTCATGAGCCGGTTCCACGGCGTCCCTGAGGAGGAATTACATCCGCACCTCTACTCACTGTCTGGTTCAAAGGTCGCGCGGCATCTGTTTCGTGTGGCCGCCGGGCTCGACTCCTTGGTGATCGGAGAGCCGCAAATCTTCGGGCAGGTCAAGGAAGCCTACGCGGTTGCATCTGAGCAGCAGCACACAGGCACGCTGCTGAACAAGCTCTTCTCTTGGTCGTTTGCCGCAGGGAAACGCGTGCGCGCAGAGACCGGTTTGGGCGAGGGTGCCGTCTCCGTTGCCTACGCGGCTATCTCCCTAGCTCGGAAAATCTTCGGCCGCTTGAAAGAGCGCACGGTACTCGTCGTCGGCGCGGGAGAAATGGCCGAATTAACGGCAACACACCTACAGTCGCAGCAGGTGCAGCGAATCGCTGTAAGCAGCCGTACGCTGACGCGGGCCGATGCACTTGCACGAAAGGTCGGAGGCACAGCCGTGGCGTGGTCGGCTGTGGACGACGAACTTTTGCGTGCCGACATCGTGGTGACGGCGACTGGGGCTTCGACGCCGCTGCTCAGCGCCTCCACCATCGACCGCGTCATGCGCGCCCGCCGAAACCGACCTCTGTTCATCGTAGACATCGGGCTGCCGAGAGACGTGGACCCGGCTGCCGGTGAATTGGAACAGGTCTTTCTCTACAACATCGACGACCTTCGAACGATCATCAGCGAAAACCTTGCCAGACGCGAAGAACAGACTGCACTCGCAGAAACCATGATCTGCGACGAAGTTGAGAACTTTGCTGCGTGGCAACGCTCCCGAGGCACCATTCCTGCCGTGGTCGCGCTCCGCCGCCGATTCGAGGAAGTTCGAAAATCGGAACTTGAGCGCCTCGCCCCCAAATTGACCGGCCTGACCCCCGAGGCTAAAGCGCGAGTCGAGGAGGTCACGCGACTCCTCGTTCACAAGCTACTCATGACGCCGACTGAACGGTTGAAAACGGTTAATGACGAAGCAGCCGCTGCACGATATGCCGAAACAATCAGTCAACTATTCAGCCTAGACGACCCCGCCCAGACCGAAGAACCTCATTCGACGGAACCTGGGAACGAGGTGTCATCGTCGACGTCCAAGGCCCCGGTGACTTCGTGACGGTGCTTAACCTCGGTACACGTGGGAGCGCGTTGGCGCTCTGGCAGGCACACCAAGTGGCGGCCGAGATCCGAACGCGCAGCGACTATGACTGCGAACTGGTGATTATCAAGACCACGGGTGATCGGCTCGCAGATGCCTCGCTATCAACCGTGGGCGGAAAAAACGTCTTCGTCAAGGAAATCGAACAGGCGCTGGTCGACGGGAGGATCGACCTGGCCGTTCACAGCGCCAAGGACATGCCTGCAGACCTACCGGACGGACTAGCAATTCCGGCCGTTTTGCCGAGGGATGACGCGCGCGACGCGGTGATATTGCCAGCCGACGCAGCCGAGCCTCTTGACGATTCGCCAGGCGCGTTGGGGCATGCGTTGGGAGCGGAGCCACGCGTCGGCAGCGGCAGCGTCCGCCGAGTCGCGCAGCTGAGTCGGATGTGGCCAACGGCGCAGTTCCGACTCGTCCGAGGGAACGTCGGCACCCGACTGAGTAAGCTGGACCGTGGCAACTACGACGTTTTGATCCTCGCGGCCGCCGGTCTCAGACGCCTTGGACACGCGGACCGTATTTCGGCCTACATTAGGGTCGATGACTGCGTACCGGCGCCAGGACAAGGCATCATTGCGATCGAGACTCGCGCCGATGATCAAAGGGCCATCGCCGCCGTGACTCCAATCAACGACCTCGAGACAGCGGCCGCCTTGACCGCCGAGCGGGCCGTCGTGAGGACCCTGGGTGGCGGGTGCCAAGTGCCCATTGGGGCGTTCGCCGAGGCCAGCGACAGCCGCCTGGCCCTGCGCGCCATCGTTGCTTCACTCGACGGCTCTCGGTTGCTGCGACGCGAGGCGACACGACCGCTCGACGACGCCTGTGCCCTCGGCGTCGCGACGGCAGAAGGTCTACTGGAGGACGGTGCCGGCCCATTATTGGACCTCGCGCGGGCGAGCCACGGAGACGCCCTCGACACGCAATGAACGACGCGCGGATTTTTCTCATTGGCGCCGGCCCGGGCGATCCGTCGCTGCTGACCGTGAAGGGACACCAGTATCTAACAACGGCCGACGTTATCGTCTATGACCACCTGGTACACCAACGCATGCTGAGTCTGGCACGTCCGGACGCAGAAACCATCGACGTGGGCGCGGCAACACCGCGCCCGCTTGACCAAGACGCCATCTGTTTGCTGTTGGCAGAGAAAGCACGCGAAGGCAAGACCGTGGCGCGCTTAAAATGGGGCGACCCGTTTGTGTTCGGCGGTGGCGGCAAGGAAGCCCTTTTCCTCCACGAACAGGGGGTGCCGTTTGAGGTCGTCCCGGGCATCCTGCCTGGAATCGGCGGTCCGACCTTTGCCGGTATCCCTGTCACTTATCCGGACGCGGGTGACACTTTGACGTTCGTGCGGGGACATGAGGGGGAGACCAGCACCCCACCGAAGGTGGCATGGAACCATCTGGCACAAGTGCCTGGCACCATTGTCTCCTACGGGGCTGGACCCCAGCTGGCAGCAATGGTCAAGGCCCTGCGCCGTCACGGGCGACCGGCGACGGAACCCGCAGCGCTCGTCTACCGAGGTACCTTGCCAACCCAACACACCGTCCAGGGAACGCTGGACGAGATAGAGGAACTTGTCAGCCAACCTGATCACGCCGAAGGCGCGATCCTCGTCGTCGGACGAGTTGCCGGACTCAGAGAGCACCTCCGCTGGTTTGATACACGCCCCCTGTTCGGTCGGCGGGTCGTGGTAACGCGTCCACGGGCACAAGCGACCGAGTTAATCAGCCGTCTCGAACAGCGTGGCGCGAACGCCATCGAAGTGCCAACCATCCAGATATTACCGCCAGAGGATCCCACGCCCCTAAACGAGGCCTGCGGGCGGGTCGAGTCGTTCGACTGGATCGTGTTCACCAGTGCCAACGCGGTGTCTTACTTCATGCAATGCCTGCTGGCCGGCACCAACGATGTGCGCGCGTTAAAGGGCGTTCGTCTCTGCACCGTAGGCCCGGTAACGGCCGAGGCGCTTTCAGGGTACGGCTTAAGAATCGATCTAGTTCCAGACAAAGGACGCTCTGAGGGGATTATTCAAGCGATGTGTCGCGACCGCGATGTGACTGGCTCCAAGATATTGCTGCCACGGGGTAACCTTGCACTCGACCTGCTTCCGTCGAAGCTGCAACAGGCCGGCGCCCGAGTCACCACCGTGATTGCGTACCGGACGGCCCCGGTGAACCTTGAAGCAGGCGGCCCCGATATCTACCGTCTGCTACTTGAGCGGCAAGTTGACATCGTGACGTTCACTAGCGGTTCCAGCGTCAAAAACTTCACTCGAGCGCTCGGCGAGGAACAGGCTGTCGATCTTCTTGCGGGCGTCGATGTCGCCTGCATCGGCCCGGTGACGGCTGACATCGCCGACCAACTGGGCATCAAGACAACCATCATGCCATCAGTGTCGACGGTGCCGAGCCTGGTGGATGCCATCGTGGCACATACCCAGTCACAGGCAACTCGCACAGAGGACCGACGATGACGGATGAACCCCTGGTGCAGGACCTTAACCTAACTCAGCGCCCCCGACGCCTCCGCACAACAGCCGGCATGCGGACCCTCGTGCGCGAGACGCGTTTGTCAGCGGAGGCGCTGGTGTATCCGTTGTTCGTCTGCGAAGGCACCAACATCAGACGAGAAGTGCCCACGATGCCAGGCGTCTTTCAGTTATCTGCCGACGAGGCAGTACGGGAAACGGCGGCGGCGCAGAAGGACGGGGTGAGCGCCGTACTGTTGTTCGGCATCCCCGCACACAAGGACGAGACCGGCTCGGCTGCGGCCGACGCCAACGCCCCGGTTCAGAACACCGTCCGCGCGCTCCGTGAGCACGTCGACGATGTCACTGTCATCACCGATGTCTGTCTATGTGAATACACCTCCCACGGACACTGCGGTGTGCTCGACGGTGAGCGTATTCTCAACGACCCCACAGTCCGCCATCTGGTCGACGCGGCGGTCTCTCACGCGGAGGCCGGCGCACACATCGTAGCCCCTTCGGACATGATGGACGGCCGCGTGGGCACCATCCGCGCGGAACTCGACGCGCGTGGGTTCGATGATGTCGCCATCATGTCCTATGCCGCCAAGTACTGCTCAGCATTTTACGGCCCGTTCCGCGAGGCCGCCGATTCGTCACCCGCATTCGGGGACCGACGAACCCACCAGATGGATCCAGCCAACAGCGACGAGGCATTGCGTGAGGTGGAACTCGACCTCGACCAAGGAGCGGACATCATCATGGTCAAGCCGGCCATGCCGTACCTAGACGTCATCCAACGCGTGAAAAGCACGTTTCGGCGTCCAACCGCCGCCTATCAGGTCAGCGGTGAGTACGCAATGTTAAAGGCGGCGGCCCAACTAGGCTGGCTCAACGAACCCGCGGTAATGCTTGAGAGCCTCACGGCCATCCGCCGGGCCGGGGCCGACATCATCATTACCTACTACGCACGAGAGGCCGCGCGCCTGCTTCGCTAAGGGACACACGGTGGCAAAGAAACGAACGCCCACATCGTCCCGAACCAACAGCGCGGCCGAATCGGCTCCTGACGGGCCGACCCCGGTCCAGTTCAGCACCTTCCTGCCCTACGGTATCGCCATCTTGCTCAGCAGCCTCGCCATCCGAATGCTGCACCTCTGGCAGATCCGGGACGCCTCATTTTTCCCGCTACTCATGGGCGACGCCCAGAGCTATCACAGCTGGGCCCTGGAGCTCGCGGGTGGCGACTGGATTGGAACCGACGTGTTCTATCAGGCGCCCCTGTATCCATATTTTCTCGGCCTGGTGTACTCGGTGTTCGGCGAAGGGACCATGGTGGTGCGGGTCTGCCAAGCGGTACTTGGGTCATTTGCGTGCGTATTCCTCGCCTTCGCTGGCTGGCGGCTCTTCTCGAAACAGACCGGCCTCATCGCCGGAGGCATGCTGGCGCTCTACGCTCCTGCCATTTTCTTCGACGGACTGATCCAGAAGTCCGTACTCGACGCGTTCTTCCTCTGCCTGGCACTGGCACTGTTAAGCGGGCTCATCCTGGAACCGAGGCACCGACGGGGCTGGATGTGGGTCGGAGTGGCCGTCGGCTGCCTGATGCTCACGCGCGAGAATGCGCTCGTGTTCATGATCGCACTACTGTTCTGGCTACTTTGGTCTCAGCGGCATCTGGGACGCGAGCGCTTGGTACTGGCGACGTTTTTACTCGCTGGTTTGGCTGCAGTCCTTCTGCCCGTCGCTGGACGTAACCTGGCAGTAAGCGGGGAGTTCTATCTAACTACGTCACAGTTCGGCCCCAACTTCTACATCGGGAACAACGAGGGTGCTAGCGGAATTTATCAGCCGTTGCGTTTCGGCCGCGGCGACCCACGGTTCGAACGCCAGGACGCCGTCGACCTCGCCGAGCAGGAAACAGGCCGCAGCCTCAGTCCGGGCGAAGTCTCAAGTTACTGGACGGGACGAGCGCTGAACTACATCTGGACACAACCGCTCGATTGGCTACAGCTGACGGGCCAGAAAATCATGTTGGCCTGGAACGCGTCAGAGATAGCTGACACGGAAGATCAACTTACCTATGCGGACGAATCGTTCCCGCTGCGCGCGTCCGGCACTATCTGGCACTTCGGAATACTGGCACCGCTGGCGCTGGTCGGGGTCTGGGGCACCTGGTCCCGCCGCAAGGAGCTAGGCCTCTTGTACCTGCTGTTCGGCGCTTACGCGGTTACGCTCATCGCGTTCGCCATCATGGCGCGCTATCGCTATCCGATGGTCCCGTTTCTGATCCTCTTCGCCGCGGCCGGCATTGCCGGCATCGGTCCCCTCTTACGCACCAGACCGCCGTCTGAACTCGCGAGGGGCAGCGCCGCGGTCGTCGTCCTCGCGATCTTCTGTAACTGGCCGATATTCTCGATGTCCCAGATGCGCGCGATCACCGAGAGCAACGTAGGCACCGAGCTGCAGCTGCAAGGTGACGTCGAAGCCGCGATCACGCTCTACCGAGAGTCGGTGGCACGCAACCCGAACAACGCTGTCGCGGTGAGCAATCTCGGCACCGCACTGGCCGCTAATGGGCAGCTCGACGAAGCTATCACACAGCATCGACGAGCGCTCGAACTCGCGCCAGACGACGCGGACAGTTATTTCAATCTTGGTAACGCACTAGCGGTACAGGGCGAGTTCGAAGAGGCAATCGAACAGCTGCAAAGTGCCCTGCAACTCGTGCCTGATTTCGCCGAAGCGCACGTCAACCTGGGTAACGTCCTGCTCGAGGTCGACGAGCTCGAGGAAGCTGAAAGCCACTACCGTCGAGCAACCGAATTGGAGCCGGGCTGGGTGGAAGCCTACAACAACCTCGGGTTACTCGCTGTGGCACAGGAGCGGGTGGACGAGGGTTTAACGCTGTTTCGCCAGGCGATCGAGGTGGACCCTGAGTACCCCGACGCGCATACAAACCTAGCCGCGGCGCTGCAGTTGCTAGAAGAGCCTGAGGAAGCGCTCATCCATTTCCGCCTGGCGGTTGAACTCGCGCCGGAATCTGCAAGCGTGCACAACGATCTGGGTATGGCACTTGGAGCACAAGAACAACTCGACGAGGCAGAAATTCACTTCCGCCGGGCAACTGAACTCGAACCGACATTCGTCGATGCCCACAACAGCTTGGCGACAATGGCGTTACTTAGGAACCGACCCGAAGAAGCTATCGCCCGGTATCGCGACGTCTTGCGCATTTTCCGCAACCCAGTCACCTATAACGACCTGGGCATCGTACTCGCGGAGAACAACCAAGAAGACGAAGCGGTCACGCGTTTTCGACAGGCAATCGCGATGGTGCCGGACTATGTCGATGCGCACGCCAACCTCGCCACGCTGCTGCGGACACGCGGAGAACTGGACGAGGCGATCACCCACTTCGAAGAGGCCGTTCGACTCGCGCCGGACAACACAGACATTCGAAGCCGGTTGGAAGCCGCACTGACCGAACGCTAGTCGGGTTCGAACAGTTCGTTAGGGTCGTTCGGCCGGCAAACGACCAGCTCCATCGCGCAGTTCACACGCAGTGGCCAAGCCCATTTCGCAGGCTTGTCCGATGAGTGCCGACGACCTGATGTCGTCTGGCGTAATACCCTGACCCAGTCGGTACATTAGGCCCAGACGCAGGCAACTCATCGCTTCTCCGGCGTCGCAAGCCCGCTCAAAGCCATCGGCCGCCAGCTGATAGCTGACCGGCACGCCCTGGCCGTGCAGAAAAACCTCGGCCAAGCTGCTGCATCCGGCCGCCCATCCCAGATCGCATGACCGCGCAAAGAGTTCCCTGGCGCGTGCCTCGTCCCGGGAAACCCCTCGCCCCAGGCGGTGCGCCGCACCCTGCAAGTAGCAGGCCTCGCCGTCGCCGTCGTCGCAGGCCTCATAGAGCGGTTCCGTGTCCTGATACGCCCAAGCGTAGGCCATGCTGGTCGACGCCCGTCCAAAGTCGGATCCACCAGCGGCAAGCGTCGAGGCATTGGCACACCCGACCGGCAAACCCAGGTCACACGTACGTGCGAAGCTCGCCGCCGCCGCCCCGACATCACCAGGAACGAACGTTCCCTCAGCTAAAAGAATGCCCTGTTCGTTACACGACCAAGCAAAGCCCTCCCGGCAATTGTTCGACTGGCGGATCAACAGGTTGCGACATCCGCCCCGCAGGCCCTCCGCACAGGCCTGCTCCCAGAACGCCGGATTCTCCCCCTCGTGTCTCGATCCAACCGCGTTGGTCGTGAGCATGCCGACGAAAAGCAGCGTCCAGACCGCCATCGACCCGTTATTGAGCTGTTGCGGGGACATGCTCGGCCACAGTCGATCGAGCGCCAACATCTCGACTCGCAGGCCACGGACAAAACGGTCGAGCCAGCGGACGCTGAGGTTCAACAACGGGACACACAGCAGCTTGTCGTAAAAGGTTGGCACCCCCAAGGGGCCAAAGGCCGCGTACAACACAAAAACGCTTACCCCATAGAGGGCCCCAAACAGGACCCGTCCGGATGCGGTCTTGGGAGAGGTCGACGGATCAGTTACCAAAAGATGCAGTCCAAGAAACACGGCGATCGGAATGCTGGTGTCGACGAAAAAGTAAACGCCAGTAGCGCCGGAATAAACCAAACCCATCAGATACAACGTCGCGGCGGCTGATAGTGTCATCAGCGTGACCGAGAAGTAGTACTGCACCATGAGACCCAAGACAAAAATCACGACGTACATGTATTCGGGGTACCGCAAGGTCAGGGCAATCTCCTGACCCCAGGTCATATCCGTCCGACCAGCCAAGATGAGCCCAACCGAAAACACGGAGAGCGACAGGCCGGAGGGATTGAAGATGTGGGTCCGTCGCCCGTCCCGGGTCCAGGTGACGAGCTCCTTGCCCAAGAATCCGATCGCGACCATCAGAAACTGCAGCGCAAACCAGTCGTCGCGAAACCAGAGAAAGAGGTTCGTGCTCAGGATGATCGGAAAAGGACCAAACCCCAGACGCCAGACATCCCGCCTCGACCATGCGAGCAGCATGTCAAACGCGTAGGCAAACACGAGTTGGGCGACGATCAGCCAGGCATGATTCGCAACCTCTGGCCAAAACCACCCCCAATATAAAAACACGCCGCTGTGTGCGATCAGTTGCAGGTAGTGGTTCTTCCGCAGTGTGGTCTCGATGACGAGCGACCGCTGCTGGCGGGCGACCTGTCGACGCAGTATCCAGGTCCAAACGAGCAAGGCCGCACAGGCCCCCCAGAACGACCAAGCAAGCGATTCAACGTCTCGGACGCGCGGTAGAAAACTCAGTAAAAATAAAATAATGATCGGATACAGCGGCCACTGCATCGGCGTCCGGCGCGTGAGAAAAACTGTCACAGCAGATGTCATGTGCAACGATGCGTCAAGAATCTAGAACACTCCGATCGCGCGCATGCCCGACATTCTATGCCACGCGTCGTCTCCGTGGCTTGACCCATAGTGAACATCCGTCCCACCATTAGAATGGGGGGGGAGGGTAATCTCCGCGCCCCCACACCCATTGATCTCTAAACTAATGGCAGCCACGCTTTCAGACCCAGCGGCCGCGCCCCCTAGGGTACCAACTTGGCACCAGCGGCGAATTGCCTCATTCGCGGTAATCATCGCCGCCGGACTCCTCGTCTACGGCAACTCGCTGTTCTTCGACTACACCTATTTTGACGACCGCGAGCTTATCTTCAACAACCAGTACTTCTTCGCCGAGCTGTCAAACATCGGAGCACTCTTCATGGACGACATGTGGCGGTCCCCGGAGGACACCTACTACCGCCCGCTCTACATGTTGACTTACATGCTCGATTTCCAGTTCACCGGCACGAACATGTTCGGGTATCACCTAACCAGCGTCGTCATTCACCTGCTCTCGTCGTGCCTCCTACTCGTCCTATTCCGCTCCGTCGGTTTCTCTGATCGACTCTGCCTCTGGGGAGCGCTAATTTTCGCCGTGCATCCCATACACGTACAGGGCGTTTCCTGGATCCCTGGTCGCAACGACAGCCTCCTGGGGCTATCCGTCATCGTAGCCACACTAAGCTGGCTCTGGTACTGGCGCGCTCCGGGACGAACCCGATGGTTTATCCAGTCGGTCGCCTTTTTTTGCGCGATTCTCATCAAGGAACCGGCGTTCGTGCTGCCACCGCTGCTATTGGGTTTGGTGTGGGCTAGAAATGGCACGTTCGTCACGACGCTGCGATCACAGTGGCCATGGATCGCTCTCGGCTGGGCCATTCCGATGCTGGCCTGGTTCCTCTTGCGCTGGATGGCGTTCGAAAACCCGGCTCCGGTTGTCCCAAGGCTGGTCGACAATGTCTCGCAAGTCTGGCTCGTGCTCATCCACTACTTTGGCAAGACAGTTATCCCGATCGCCCTCCGGACCGTGGCCGACCTGCACGCTCCGCTCTGGCCAGGCCTTCTGGTACTAACCGCGATAGGTGGTGTTTTGGCACTGGTACGACCCGCACGAATGCTGTGGCTAGGTCTGACCTGGTTTGCCTTGATGGTATTTCCCACATTGCTCTCTGGGCACGACTTCTACCTCGAAGAGCGACTATACGCCCCACTCGTGGGCCTTCTACTCTTCCTGCTGCACACACTCAACTCCACGAGGTTGCACGAGCATCGTGTCGGACAAATCGTGTTGTCGGCATGGGTAGCGCTCTTCGCCGTCACAGGGCTCAATCGCTCGCAACAGTTCGCCGACCGGTCGACATTGTGGGAGTCAGCCGTTGCTCAGTCTCCGCGCTCGGCCTTCGCCGCGAACAATCTCGGGGCGATGTATTTTCTGGACCAGGAGTTTGAGTTGGCCCGTGAGCAGTTCGAACGCACACTGCAGCTGAATCCAGACGAACCAATGGCGCGGAACAACCTCGGCCTCGTGCACTACCAGTTAGACGATTTCGAGACGGCGAGAACGTACTACGAGGCTGAAATCGATCGGAACCCGTGGTACCCCGACAGTCACTACAACTTGGGGATCCTCTGGGCTCGGCTGAATCAACTCGATGACGCTGTGCAGGAGTGGGAGGCGGCAGTCGCGCTCGACCCAGACTACTCAGCGCCCTATGAAATGCTGGCGAGGTACCACCGAGACCGCGACCCGGAGCGGTTCCGGCACTACGTCGGGGAGTTGCGTCGGTTGGGACTCACACTCGAGTGACGAACGCCAAACCTGAGCTCGCACGATTAAAGCAGCTACCCATACCGGCCGCACGCGCTCAACCAACTAGGAGTATGTAGTTTCCCTCAAATAAACAGAAAAACCCTGAACCGGCACACAGCCAGTTCAGGGCCTCTCCGAAAAGCGGGACTCCCGGCCAGGAGGTTTAACAGCGGGAAGCCAACTACCTACGACCGACGCGGCGTCTTAC
>DQEK01000448.1:0-1817 GCA_003533545.1 Acidobacteriota bacterium
CACGGAACCGTCGTTGCGCCGGAGAGAGTTCGCGACCCACCTGCTCGAAGGTCGACACCGTGAAAGCCGGGTCCGACCCCAACGTCAACTCCGTCGTCATCATCGCACCTCGGCGGGCGAAAACCAGCGGGACTCGAGCGCCGACATCCAAGTCTTGCAAGACCGCACCGAGTCGGCCGCTGGAAGAAAATGTCCGCCCGGCGACCGAGATGAGCACATCGTCACGTTCAACCCCTGCGTCGTACAAGGGCGACCCAAAGGGCACCGCCGCGACCACACGCGCACCGTCGCGGCCAAAACGTAGACTTGGCGACCCCAACCAGGCACTCCCCGGCGCTCGCGCCTCCAGAACAACGCCAGCGCGCTCGAATAGCGGGACATAGTCAATCGCCTCGCGTCCTTCTACGTAACGGTCGAAGAACTCGCTCGCAAATCCCGGATCACCAGTGAGGTCGGCCAACGCCGCACGCGCGTCGGCTTGCGTGTAGGGCATGTCCACCGCCCCGGGCACCGCGCCGCCAGGTCGACCATACCGCTGCCACAATAGACGCATGTAGTCATCCAAGGTAACAGCGGGTGCCCCGGGGTCATCGGCCGCGCGGCCGCGGAGCATCAAGTCGAGCCCCAATCCAAGCACTTCGCCCCACGTGTAGTAGGAAATGAAGAAATTGCCCCAGTTCGTGGGATCAATGGAAGTCGCCGCATCCGTAAATGGTGCGAGGCGACTCATGTCGGTCGCGGACCGGAACCGCCGGCCAGGACCTAACCGCACGGCGTCGATGGCAGCAACGAAACGGTTCAAGGTATCTCCGAAAGACAGCAACCCGGCACGTTGGCGAATCAAGGCGCCGTAGTAATTGGTGAACCCTTCAGCGAGCCACAGTTCCGCCGAGGGGTTAACGCGCTCAAAATCGAACGGCTCAAGCGAGCGCGGCCGGATACGCTCGACATTCCAGACGTGGAAGAATTCGTGCGAAACCGAACCCAGCAGCCCCCGGCCCTGCGTCCGAAGAGTACCCGGCGAGCTCAGCACGGTGCTATTACGATGCTCCATCGCATCGCCACTAGCCCCGGGAATGTAGTCAGCGATAAACGTGTACTGGCCCGTTTCAAACCGGGGAAACTCGCCGAAGACCATCACCATTTCACGCACGATCCGCTCGACGTTCTCCGTGTAACGATCGAGTTCCCTGTCGCCTTCCGTATGATGCAGCGCAATGCGGAAGGTGGGTGTGTGCCCAGAGTCTCCTGGGTCGGTCACGGTGAAGGCCCGGTCCACGAACCCGCTGAATTCTGCCGGACTGTCCAACAAGTAGGCCAGGTTGGGGGCGGTGAAGATGAACGGGTCGTCCGACGGATACAACTGCGTTGCAACCCGCCAATCGCGACCCGGCGGCGTCTCAAACTGCACGGTCGCGGGGCGGTCCTCAAGCCCCGTGCCCCATATCAACGACGCGGGCATGTTGAGATGGGCGTGCGTATCGTCCACCGCGAGATACGTCCCATCGACCCGATCACCGAAGATCTTGTAGGTGAACGCGACGGTGCCGTCGTGACCATCCACATCCCACCTGGCCATGTTCAATCGCAGGGGATCGAGCGGATTCCCGGCGCCGTCACGGGCGCGGACTTCGAACACATTCTTGGCGAAGTCATGTCTCGCATAACGTCCGGGAGAGGCACTGCTCATCCGAAGACTGAGAGGACCCGGCGGTAGCTCGGTGACGGTCAGGGTCACCAGCATCCACCGATGTTCTGGTTCCGGAAAACTGATCTCGTAGAGCACGGAGGGTTCGCCCCTCGTGGCGGGCGGCGTT
>DQEK01000448.1:2157-3139 GCA_003533545.1 Acidobacteriota bacterium
TGACCGTCGGTCTGGGGCACAAGCCACAGCAAGCAGGCGCCTGACAGAACGGCTACGCCGCCCAATCGGAGCGCGACGCCATGTGTCGTCATGCCAGTGCGCCCACCACGAGGTCGATGAACGATGCTTCTGGCTCGACGCCGAGAATCTCCACGTGATCGTTGACCACGGTCTTCGGCACACCAGTGACCCGATACTGCTGAACCAAGTCGGGGTACTCCACAGCTGCGACGACCGAGGCCGTGATGTGGGGACTCTCGAGCGCCATGCGATGGGCAAGGCTGACCGCCTTGGGACAATGCGGTCAAGTCGGAGTCGCGAATACCTGAATGTCGATCGGCTGATCGACCTCGGCGATCCGGGCCCGGCTCTCATCGCTCAAACCAGAATCACGGGACGCCACCAATGCGATAGCCTCGACCAGAGAAACGAGCTCGTGGCCCTCGGGAGCGCCGTAGAACCGGATGCCCGTGTCCTCTTCACCCAGGACGGCAATAGCGGGCGCCCGCTGGATTGCGTAGGTCTTGACCTCAGACTTATCTAGTACGAGATTAAATTCTTCTACCGAAATCCGATCGGAAAACGACGCCAACTGATCCACGATTTGACGTGCTGGGAGACAGGTTTCACACCCGAACGTCTGCGAAAAAAAGACCAGCGTGACAGCAGATTCGACACCGGCCAAGGCGGCTTCGAGACCGCCGGGGGTTTGAGCATCCATGGTCCGATTATGGCAGGTGCCGTAGTCGGAGACTAGTGACTCGGCGGGCAGTCCACGGCGCTGCGCGGCCTACTTGAACAGATCGTCGAACGCTTCCTTCGCGCCACGCGGCCCCGAGGGCGTCGACCGTTCAGAATGAGTCTGCCGCTCGACCGTCACCTGGGGTTCAAAAAACGTGCAGGCGTTACGCTCATCCTTCGGTGAGACCCTGGCTGGAATCCGTTGGACACACTCGAACCGACTGTCCGTGTCAAACGACGC
>DQEK01000448.1:3525-5188 GCA_003533545.1 Acidobacteriota bacterium
AACCAATCGCCCCTCGGAACGTTTGCCCGCAACGCGCGCACCGGATGACATCGTGGAAGCCCGGCATGTTGGGTGTCCGGTGCTCGCGGTTGATGACGCTGCGTGGGGCGCCCTTGCGGGGCACTTTCGGTTTTGGTCCACGGGAAGCTGGTTCGCGGTCATCGTCCTGATAGCCGCGTTGGCGATACTTCCGGTCGCTCATGGAGCCCCTATCCAATGTGTCGGCACACCGAACTCCCAGCCGGAACGGCTCGCCTTCCTCGGAGGCGCCCGGGACCAGTCGTTCCAGTCACTGGCTCGCCCCCGAGAGTATACGGTTGTGGTGTCGCACTCCGCACTAATACCGGGCAACTCTATCTTTCACTCAGCCTATCGCTTCAATCGCCTGACGGACCTCAGCGTTGTCCGGCAGGACTGGAATATCGTAGACCTTGGCGAACACGACCTGACCCGCCTTGTCGACCACGAAGATGGCTCGTTCCGAGATGCCGCCATCACGCATGACGCCATACGCCTCCGCCACCCCGCCGTGGGGATGGAAGTCCGCCAGCAAATCGAAACTAATGCCGCCCAGTGTCTTGGCCCACGCGGCCTTCGCCGGCACGGCGTCGACGCTCAACCCAAGTACGTGGGTGTCGTGTTCGTCGAACCAGGCCCTATCCGCTTCGTAGTTCTGCATCTGACTGGTGCAGACCGGGGTAAACGCCAAGGGATGAAAGGCAATGACAACATGCTTCCGGCTTCGGAAACTTGAGAGCCTTACGGTGTGGCCAAGATGGCTCGATAACTCGAAATCGGGCGCAGTCGCCCCTGCTTCCAGACGCATCACTCGGTTCCTCCACGCGCCCCAAGCTCCGAACGAACCAGCGGCGTCTCAACCATTTCCCCAAGTCGCCGACTGATCCGTTCCTCCTCCATGCCAAACCAGGTGAGAACGGCGTCAACCGCAAAATCGCGGCTCAGCCGGCAGTCTAAAAATGGCAACCCAATCGCGTCGGTTGGGCGCTTGTCCCAAGCCCCTCACTCAAAGACGAGACTCGACTCCGCCCTAGAATACACGTTGCGTTCCTCTTCGCAGGCCCGGCTCCGGTTGCGTCCTGCGGCTCGGTCACGTACGCTGCTTGGTGTCCTGGTTGCGTGATCGTCCTCGGGCCGCGCGCTCCGTCGGGGGTGCCGTTGCCCGGTTGCATATGCCGGCTACACGCCGGGAGAATAGTTCGCGAAGCCCGCGGACCGCACAGACTCGTCCCTGCGTGCGTCATGCAAGACGCATTGCCTGAGGTCACACATGCCCGCAAGACTCGTCCTTCTGATCGTTTTCCTCGCACTTTTCACGGTCGTGCCATCCGCCGTGGACCTGTTAACCGAGTGGTTTTGGTTCGGCGAGGTCGGCTACACAAGCATCTTCGCTCGGACGCTGACCACCAAGGTCTTGCTGGGCGGCGTGGTCTTCCTGCTAGCCTTCGGTGCGCTGGCCGTTAATTTGAGACGGGCACTGCAGCGAGTCACCGAGCCCTACGTGCTCTTTCCGGGTGGTGGTGATATCAAGCCCTTGGTTCTCGAACAGCGGCAGTTGCAGCTATTGGGAACTGGGATCGCAGCACTCGCGGCACTGTTCTTAGGGCTTTTCGCATCCAACGAGTGGTTGACCTGGCTACAGTAC
>DQEK01000424.1 GCA_003533545.1 Acidobacteriota bacterium
AGAGATGCCGGAACGCGCCTTTTGGAATGTCGACTATGCGGATAGCTCTTTGCGTCGCCAAACCGGTAATTTCCAGGACCTCTTCGCGACAGGCGGCTGCCACGTCCGGCTCCGCACCATGAATATTCGTCGCAAGCTCCGTGTATTCCTCAACCGTCAAGAACGGGTTCATACCGAGCTTGCCACCGACGATCAACCCCACGCGCCCATCAACGTGCACAGACCCGCCGTCGGGCCGGAGCATCCGGGTCACAAGCTTGGCGATCGTCGTCTTGCCAGAATCGGCCATCCCAAGCACGGCGACGTTTTCGCCCGCTCTGACAATCACTGAGAAACCGCGGAGCACAAACCGCTCCTCTCGTCTCAGACGGTTGTCTCGCGGTGCACCAAACAGAATGTCTCGGATTGCGTACTTCCGTCCCTGGTTAAAACTCCCGCAGACGACCTTCTCCAGGTCCGTGCACTCAAGCAGCGTCTTGGCTGCAGCCACCGCCATCAGCGTGTTCCCATCCACCTTACCGAGGTCATCGCTTCATGGACACAAACTACGGAAGACTCTGTACCGCCACCGGCAAGCTGCGCTGCAAAAACCGTAGGGTCACGCCGAACAGCGCGACGAATGCCAGCGCACACACAAGAAACAGCGAGTCGTTTCCGCTCAATCCGGTGATCAGCCACTCCCGGGGAATGTTGATTAGATAGGTCAACGGATTCCACCGATTGATAACCGCCAGCACTCCGTCCTCCGGAGTCACGTAGATAATCGGGGCGGTCCACAGCAGCAACGGTGACAACAGCGGCAACCCGAAGCGAAAATCAAGATATACGAACGTCAGGGAAATAAAGAAGGCACCGATGGCCAGCCCGCCTAGCACGATGAACGGCAGTGCTATCAGCGCAAGCGGCAGCGTCGGAGGCGGCACCGTCCTCGTCAGCAGACAAGCGATGACGAAGATCACGCCGTAGAAGAGCGCGTTGAACACCACGAGGCCGGCGCCGGCCGCCACCAGGGACTCCGGGCTGAACGGCACCTCCTTGAATACACGGCGTACTCGACGCGCAATCCACTGCGGCGAGATGACAGCATCCCAAAACATCTGCCACATCAGAAATCCGCTCATCGCGAATAGGGCGTATTCGGCGGCCTCCATGTCCCCACCGAGTTGGAACGCATTACCGACGAGAATCAACGGCAGCACGCCGACCACAGGTCGCGCCACCGCCCACAAGTAGCCGAGATACGCCTGACGATAGCGGTAACGAAAGTCCCGCAGTACCAGTGTCTTTCCCAGGACGAGAAGCTGGCGTAGGCTCGTCCCGCGACCGGTGTGGCTATAAACCCCACCCCTCATGACCACGTACCCGCGGTATTGGAAAGCGTATTGAGCACCCAGCGGGCCGCGCGGACTCCCGCGAGACCATCCGTATGAGTGCAGCAGCGATTGACCAACTCGCGACGGCCGGCGGCGTCAGCATCCGGGTTTGCCAAATAACCGCGAACCGCCTGCACGAGGTCATCAACACTCTCGGCGATACGGGCCGCCCCGGTCTCCACCACCGGCCGGTAGTGCTCGTAGTGGTAATAACGTCCGATCGACAGCGGAAGCGGCAAGTCCGTCGAGTCGTCGAACCCGATGTTCACGACTGGAGTGTCGAACAGCGCCGCCTCGACGGTGGTGGTCGAGGCAAAATTCACGACCACGTCGCTGTGAGCCAACGTGGCGGCCAGTCGCGCCCGCCCATGGGTTCCGGGAGTAAACGCATCGAGGTCGGACAAACCACGACTTCGGTCTAGTTGCCGGAACGGTTTCTCGACAAACACCTGCCGACCGTCATGGAACCGCGTGTAGAGCTCGACATTGTCGCGCGGATGCACCCGTACCAGTAATTGCGCGTCAACGCGGAGCTCGCCCCCACGAATGGCGCGGCACAAACTCTCAACGACGCGCTCCGTAGTCGGGTAAACCTGTGCCGGCGCCGTCGCGAGAGTCACCAGCGGTCGAGCCGGGTCGGCGCCGAGAGACGTGAGCAGCTCGACCCGCGAAGGAATTTGCACACCGTCGAAGTACGTGTCGAACGGAAGCGCGCCGGTCACTTCGACCCGATCGGCTGGAAACCCGTGATACCGGACGGCTTCCTCACGCATCGTCTCATTCCAGACCGCCAGATAATCCACGGGTAACACCGTGTGATATTTCGAGGACAGGTTGTCCCAGCCTAGGTCGATTCCCATTTGGGGTGTACCGAACCGTTTCGCCGCGTAGATCAACGGCATCTCAACCGGCAGAAAGCCCGCCGTCGCCGTCACCACCAGCGACGGACGGTAGGTCTGGAACAAACCCCGCCAGGCGGCCACATCCGTTACCCGCCCAGCCACCCGGAACCAAGTTGCACGGGACACGGGCAGCCGACACACGGCCGCCTTGAGCGCAACCAACGTCCGCCGGCCCCGCCACGCCTCCAGCATCCTGGCCCGGTCGCGCTGCAACTTCACGGCACGCAACCCTGATTCCAACAAGAATCGCTCGCTCAGAATCGAGTCGACCAC
>DQEK01000129.1 GCA_003533545.1 Acidobacteriota bacterium
AACAGAAGCCGCTCTTTCGTGCCCTTTTTCACTGTTTTCGATAGCCAGAAGTACTCGCTGCTGTAGCTCAACTCCAGCTTGGGTGCGCTCCACATCGAGGGCACGATTGACCAAAGTGAGAGCCTTTGCCAAATTGCGCTGTCCGAGCTGAGTCTGGGCCGACGAGAGATACGACTCGACCTGCGTAGCATCTGCCGAAGCGCGCCGTTGACCAGCGACCATGTCGGACCGCCGTTGGTCGTCGCTCGGACGGGCGGACGCACCCGTACGTACGTCGGTTAGTCTCTTTGCTAGTTCACGTAGATGCTGGTACCGATTCTCAGGCTCGGGGAGCAGAGCTCGCTCTATGACGTCGTCCACAACCGGGTCGAGAGAAGGAGCAAGCTGAGCGATCGGCACCGGTGTGAACTGCAGCACGTCTCGCAGATCACGACCAGCAAACGCTCTCCGGTACGTCAGTATTTCGTAGAGAACGGCGCCCACGGCGAAGATGTCGCTTCGGTGGTCCAGGGGGCGTCCCTGTGCCTGTTCTGGCGACATGTAGTGCATCGTGCCGAGAATTCCACCAGCCTGAGTGAGACCCGTTAGGTCCGTCACACGAGCGATCCCGAAGTCGAGAATTTTCAACTCCCCGGCCCCTTCGGTGACCATGAGGTTGGCAGGTTTGATGTCGCGGTGGATCAGACCTGCGTCATGGGCATACCCGAGCCCATCGCAGAGTTCCTCTATAAGCTTCAGTTTCCGATCCAACGACAGCGTGGCCTTCCGGCTGATGATTTCCGCCAAGGTTTCGCCCTTGATGTACTCCATGGCGATGAATGGCTGGTCATCGTGAACGCCGACGTCATAGAAAGTGACGATATTCTTGTGTTGCAGGCGTCCGCCGGCACGCGCCTCTCGGAGGAACCGACTCCGAAGCTCCTCGGTGTCGACGCGCAGGAGCTTTACCGCAACTAGACGGTCGATCAACGGATCGAGCGCGAGGTACAGCGTCCCCATGGCGCCCTGACCGAGCTCCTGCTTTATTTGATAGCGACTGACGGTTGCTGGTACGGACATCGCGGCCTAAGCCTGGCCGAGGCCTACTGGCCTCCAGCAGTGACGAGGCCAGGATTATACCGCTTCTACCGTTCAGGCCGGTGAGCCACCAGTTTTTGTCGAGCGCACGGAGACTTCTGCCAGGCCCCTGCGGGCTCTCGATCTTCGCCAAGCGTGTGGCGGCTGAATTCCCAAGCGAGGCTGACGCGCGCCGACCGAATGGCTTAATCCTCGGTCACTCCACTCGACAGAGTCACCTGAACCTTCTACCGAAACTCGGTCCCTATTTTCAGATGGCTACCGTTTGGGATCCCAAACTGCGTTTTGCCTTCTCGCTATCTGGCGGGGCGGTCAGTGGTCCGGAGCCTGCCACGCCCACTTCAAACACCTCTACTGATTCTTCGACACCCTTCAGCATGTAGCCGCCATGCGCCAGCCAGCAAAGCTCACCGTGTTCAGACTTCATCCCAACCGCGGAACGCCTGGCAACGTCGAAGGCACTTCGTGACAGCAACGTCTGCTTACCGCAGGCCAACCCCATCAGGCGAGCGGCGAACGGCTTGGCCAATCCCTCTACCTCTACCACATTGGCTCCACGGGCAATGTCGCTGTCTGTGTTCCTCCGGAGCACAACCTCGCCTAGATGAATGGCCACTCGCGTTGCGACCTCGACCCCGATCTCCGTTGACAACTCATCGAGCGCCCGGTGGTATGCCATCGCGAAGTTCACTGCCTCAATGGGCCGATTGAAGAAGAGAAGAAAACCATCAGTTTTGTCGATTTCAGTGCCGTTGTACTGAACGAAAAAGTCCCTCGCTAGACGATCCTGCCTGCCAAAAATCTCTGACGCACGCGTGTCACCAAGTTCCTCAGTCATGCGCGTGCTCGCCACCAAGTCAGTGATGACCAGCGTCTTCAGGACGGTGCCGTCGGGCGGCAACTGTGTGCTTCGAGCGGCTTCGAGCGATCGACGGTCCTCGGAACCAGCCACTCGTAAACCGGCGGCCGCTTCATGTTGCAGCGAACCTACCGAATGCACTCCAGACGGCGGCGCAATAACGGTCGCGGCTTCGCCGTCAGTCGTTGATGTCACAGACGCACGAATCCTGTGCGGACCAATGCAAATAACGTCACCGGACCGCAGGCGATGCGATTGTCCGAGCGTCAAATGGGTCTGACTATCCTCTACGAACACCCCGTTCGTACTTGTATCGATAATCGAATACGCTCCGTGTTGAAACTTGATCGTGGCGTGCTCGCCAGACACTCTGCCGTCTGACAGCGTCCAAGTGTTATCTGCCCGGCGGCCAATGGTGCCCCCCTCTTCGTCAAACACCTTGCACAGTTCGTCCGCGAACTCGGTCGATGGATCCAAGACTTCCAATGTGAGAACCATGGCAACTATGTTCGGCGAAGGGCCGGTTATTCGCGGCATCCCTCATTTCAAGGACAGCGGAGGTCCAGGCGCTGCTAGCGACAAAACACCGGTCCGGTGGTTTGTCCGAAGGTGTCTCGCGGTGGCTACCCGCTGGAGAGCCAGCCTCCGCCAATCGAGATTACTTCGGGCCCGCCGTGGAACCTGATCCTATCGCCGACGGGCAGCGGAGAGCAACACTGAGAAAGTACCGCGCAACACCTGGTGCTGCTTATAAAAGAGTTGGCATCTGTGCGTGCTCCCGTGCACTCAACCATGTCCGTTGCAGTCCCGGTTTTGCACTGTAGATTGGGTTTCCTGAGCACCCGCAGTGCACAAGGTGGTCTCCCCGTTCGTGGCACACATAATGTCCCGAAAGCCCCTAAGAACCACCAGTGTTGGCCAGGCGATCGCCCTGCGCGCTCCCGCCGAAATAACCGATGAGATACTGGCAAACAAACAGGCGATGTATCCTGAAAAGCGGCTGCCGACGAGCAAATGACATAAGCTCGGAGGCCCGATGGCTTTAACTAGAGTGTGGACTGGTGGCATTAAAGTGCACTAATGTTCGACCGTCGGAGCCAGGCGAGGCACGTGAGCGATCGCGTTGGTGCGGTACGTGTCGGACTTATCGGCACCCTCTCGGAAATACGTTGCCCTCGCAGAACTTTCGAAGAAATAGATGAAGGTTGCCGAACACATCGCGGGCGATGTTCTGACAATGTCACTGGCTGGTCACCTCAACGCTGCCGGCGCTGAAACCCTCGAGACTCGGCTGCTGAAAACGACTCGGGACGGGGCGCGCTGGATTCTGCTTGACTGCAGTCGTCTGTATTCCATAGATAGCATCGGTCTTCGTGCGGTTTTACAAAACACCAGGCGCTTGAGCGCCCTCGGCGGGGCCCTTGCCTTGTGCGGTCTTCCAGAGAGCATCCAGCAAATATTTGACGTCTCTGGTTTCACTCAGGCGTGCCGGATTTCTCTGAATCCCTCGGCAGGAGTTGAAGCCCTATCGGCCGAAGCGAAACGATCGCCTCAAAATGGTGTTGAGCGAAGCTCGAGTAGCGGCACGTCAAACTGAGGGTCCGACTCTAAGACAGCCTGGAGAAAGGATGAGAAACACCCTAGTTATTTTCGGCCAGTTAACGGATGACGACGTGGTGTGGTTGACAGAGGCTGGAGCACCTCAGAGATTGGCGGTTGGCGTTCAACTTATTGAGGAAGGCACACCTGTTCAATTTGTATATTTACTGCTTGACGGAGAGGCTAAGGTCACGACCGGCGAAAGCGGCCAGACTGATGTTGCACGCCTCCGCGCCGGAGACATGATCGGCGAAATGTCATTTGTCGATGCCAGCCCGCCATCCGCCAGCGTGACGACCACTGTCGATTCGATGGTGCTGGAGATTCCCAGGCACGCGCTTGAACGAAGGCTCCAGGCTGATAGTGGCTTCGCATCAAGGTTTTTTCGAGCTCTCGCAATGCTACTGTCTGACCGCTTACGACAGACGATGGACCGCTTCAAAGACGCGGGACGAAATGCCGCTGAGAATGCATTAGCGATAGACGAACTTGATCCAAATGTCTTGGAGGTCGTAACGAGGGCAGGCGAACGATTCGAACGTCTGCTGAAGGCATCACGCGAGAAACTCCTAAATTGACATAGCCCACCCCGTGAAGACCCGCGTCGCCCGTCACCCACACGACGATGACCCAGTCTCCGCATGATGACTCTTTTCTGTTGGATGCTGGCGCATCACCGGAAAATCTTGAGTCGTTACGACAATATGTCGCCAATTCTTTCCGCTTGGACACGGTACCCGCTGATTCACGGCTTCCGCTGGAGGACGAGCCGCACGTCTCGGATTGGCGTCGTTATCAAACGGAATCGATGGATTCAGACGTGTTCTCGTATCTCCAGACAAAGCTTCCACAACTTAATATTCCCATTCGACCAGGCATGGCGTCGACCGGCACTTATCGAAGGGTTGCGCGCCGGGGAGAGGCTTTCCGACATGATGATTTCGGCGACCGCCTCACGCTTGAGGTTCCTGGCGAACTTCGCCTGTTGATCCAGGAACACCCGGCAGGTGCGCTCCCTGTTCTGACGACCTCCAACCGAAAAGATTTCCTCACGCTTTTGTGTGCCCTCGGCGGAAGGAGTGAACCTCGGTCTTTCCCATCCGCGGTGAATGCTCAGCTCATCAGTGGCTACAATAATTGGGATCGAGTAGGTCGTTACAGAGACGCTTGGCAACGAAAACGAGACGGATCCCTAACGCATGACTGGGCAGCGGAAATGCAAAGAGTCATCCGTACGGAACCGAGCCTTTTTCAGGACAGGATAGTGCTCGTCACGGATGCCCCATACAGCGGCGTCACCGCGTCGGAGTTGGAGCTCGCTATCACTGATTCCGAATGGAGAAGGCGTTCGATGAGCCTGCGCCTTGAGCACGAGTTCACTCACTACGCCACAAAGCGGCTCTGGGGCACAATGAGGACGAACCTTTTTGACGAACTCTTAGCCGACTTCATGGGTATGACACACGCGCTCGGGAGATTTTCCAAGGATGCATTTAGTCGGTTCTTGGGACTGTCCCACTGGCCAACTGCCGAACCGAACGCTCGCGTTCACGCCTATCAAGGCACCCTCGATGGTCAGGCTTTTGTCATAGCCGGGCACTTGATCCTTTCGGCCGCAGCGGAACTGGAGCGCCTGAGCGACTCGTTTTACGAAAGCGAGACGCGATTCATCTTCTTTCTGGCCTTGTGTCAACTTGGTCTGGTCGATCTGGTAAGAGACGGAGCTGTTCCACGTTTTCTCCAGGCTTATGCGATCGCGCGCAGGTTTTGTTCCAAGGAGAAAGGTCTCTGCTTGTGAGAATGAACGAATTCACGGTGAATGACGGGAGCGCAAAACACTCACGGCTACTGATTGCCCTAGGTCTGGCGCTCGCCAGCTCTATGGCGCCCATACTAGCCAACGAGCAACAGCAGCCGCCAGCAGGGACAACGGGTCTGTCACCTGAACCGCGCCGGCAAATCGTTGACACCAGCGAGGTCCTTGATTTCCCTGACGCCAATGCCGCTTCGACACCGCTGCGCCAACGGGTCCATGAAGCGATATCCTCAGATGGGAGACCGAGACTACAGCTGGGAACGACCCTCGAAACCACTGGCTTGAGATTAGTCGACGCGATTCGAACCACCCTTGAACTCCACCCGTTCATTGAATTACAACAATTGGCAGTCGTCGATGCTCGTGGTCAGCTCCAAGAAGCCGGTGGTCAGTTTGATACAACGGTCAATGCGACCACTATCCGACATCGTCAGGAGTTACCGTTTTCGGTCACCGACGATCTCGCCTCACTGACGAACCACACAAGTTATTCTGTTGCGGTCTCCAAACAATTCAGGAGCGGACTCACAGTGACCCCTGGCATCTCTCTCACCAGAACTGCCGAGACCACCCTGCCTCCGAGTGTGGCAAGTTTGCTCGAACAGGTGCCGAACGAAAGCAATCTCAGTGTCAGCATCGCCCAACCGCTACTTCGTGGTCGTGGTCGAGAAGTCGTTACTGCAATCGAACGCATGAACGAGATTGAATTGGAGGCCCTGGATCAGGACTTGGTGCAACTGCGATCAGAGCGCGCCCTGGTTTCAGTGATCGGTTATTGGGAATATCTTGCCGCACTGCGCACTTTAGAGGTTATGCAAGCCTCAGAATCCCGATCGCTCGAACTCCTTGAGCGGACTCAAGAGCTTATCGATGCAGGGAATCGACCAGCCTCCGACCTCACGCAAGCACAAGCAAATCTTTCCGGTCACATAAGTCAGAGACTCGCTGCGGAACAAAACCTATTCGAGGCGGGGCATTTTCTCGCGCTGTCTCTCGGCTTGACGACCAACGATGTCAACATGCCGCCTCCGCCGCTAGATGACTTCCCTTCTATCAGGGAGGACGAGACACCCTCCAGCGTCGCGCTCATTCAGGAGGCGCTTCAGCGCCGTTCAGATATCGCAGCGACGAGAGATCGCCTACGCCAAGATCGGGTTGGCCTTACGGCCGCTCAAGACGCCCTACGGCCTCGGTTAGACCTCAGCGCAAGCGCAGGTTACTCTGGCCTCGATGTCGGCAGTTCTTTCGACAAGTTCATCACGCCATTCTGGGCCTCCGTCTCAGGCCCAAACGCCTCGGTAACCTTAACATTAGACCTTCCAGTCGGAAACGACTCCGCGAAAGGCCAGCTTATGCAAAGCCGCAGCGCCCTTGACCAGCGGACCGTTGGCCTGGCGGATCTTGAACGTACAATTCGCTCAAATGTTCTCGTCGCCAGAGACGGCCTGATTCGAAGCGCCGCTCGGGTCAGAAGTTCTCAGGCTGCAGCAGAACTGTATCGGACCGCGATCATTGACGAACAACTGCGGCAAGAGCTAGGTCTATCCACCGTTATCGATTTGATCGTGACAGAAGAGAGGTTAACAGAAAGTCTCCGAGAAGAAATTTCCGCGCGTTTGAGTTATGCCTCCGCTATCGCGACCCTGCGTTACGAAACTGGCAGCCTTCTGCGTCCGGGGCCGGTAACAGAGGCAGTCGACCTGCGACGGCTCACTACGATCCCCAGGTCGACAATTCCGTAGCGATGTAGCATGAGGAAGGCGTAAATAATGGCACAAACCGAAATAGATCGATCAAAGCTTTTCCGAAAAGCTGCACTCGACCGACTGTCGTCCCCAGAAGAGCTTGACGTGGTAATGAAGATCGTCCGCCCACGTACCTGGATTGCTACAACCGCCGTGGCAATGGCACTGCTCGCCGTCGTCGTTTGGAGCATTGTCGGCACAATTCCCACCACCGTGCGAGCCCAAGGCATTCTCATCAAGACCGGTGGCCTCTTCGATATTGTTGCCCCGGCCAGCGGCCCCGTTGCAGAATTTCTAGTTTCTGAAGGAGACAGAGTCGAAGACGGTCAACTCGTCGCACGGTTAGAGCAACCAGAGTTACAAGCCCGTCTTGCGAACGAACGGCAGGCATTGGAAGAACTCCTTGCCCAATATGAAGGCCTCGAAGCTTTCACCAGAACGAATCTCGGCCTCCAAACGGAAACCCTTGCCCTCCAAACGGAAACCCTTGCCCTCCGACAAGAAGCCTTTCAACTACAGCGGAACACTCTTGAAGAAACGATCGTTTTTTCAGAGCAGCGTCGCTTGGCCCTCGAAGAGCAGCTTCAAAATGAAGAAACCTTACTGGCACGTGGACTAATCACTAACCGAACGGTTCTTCAAACACGACAAGAGTATTACCTGACGAGCGACGCCATCGAGCAGGCTCGGAACGAACTTCAGCAGCTGGACGTCTCGGGCAAGCAAACGACATCCGAACGGTACAGCCTCACCAGCAGTCAACAAGAACGAACCGTCCAGCAAGAACAACATCTTGAAAATAGTCGCTTGGCAATTAGTCAACAGGAACGCGCCATCCTGCTTCTCGAAGAGCGCCTTGTTTATGAAACAGAAGTCAAGAGCCCCGGCCCTGGGCGAGTGCTAGAGGTTCAAGCAAAACGGGGAGATCTCGTCAGCATCGGACGCCCCATGGTTAGCCTTCAGCCGCCCGGCCAAAACACGGACGGGTTGCAAGCCGTCATCTACGTTCCCCCCATCGATGGCAAGTTTGTCACCCCCGACATGAATGTCCAGCTCTCTCCTTTCGCCGCTCCTCGCGAGGAGTTTGGGTTCTTACTCGGGAAGGTGCAGTATGTGTCCGAATTTCCTTCTACAGAGGCCGGAATGGTGAACACGCTGGGAAACCCTACTCTTGTTCAAACCCTGATGGGACAAGGGGCGCCGTTTGCAGTTTATGCCTCGCTCGTCGTAGATGACCGCCCTGACAATCCCAGTGGCTTTGCTTGGTCTTCTCCGCGTGGCCAAGAAATCGCGGTCAACAGCGGCACGCTCTGTAATGTGACCATCACGGTGAGTGAAAGACGACCTCTCGAGCTGGTAATGCCGTTCTTCAGGAAGGTCACGGGAGTTTCGTGACACCGCATCGATTCTTCCCACATCTACTGACTCGTCAACGACAGCTACACCGGCGATACACCGGTTGCTCTCACGCTTGGCACGAGCGAAGGTGGGGGTGATAGAGAGCGCTCGCCTTACGTTGGGCCTGCTTTTTTTCGAACAACAAGCCAATGGCTATTTCAGAATTTCAAAAACCCGGAAAGCGACCTCGGCGCCGTCGCACCCACACGATGCTCCAGATGGAGGCGACAGAATGTGGCGCCGCCGCGCTGGGATCGGTACTAGGCTATTACGGAAAATATGTCCCTCTCGAGCAACTTCGGACCGAGTGCGGCGTCTCTCGTGACGGAAGCAAACTCAGCAATGTAGTAAAAGCCGCGCGTAAGCATGGCCTCACAGCGAAGGGTTTCAGAAAGGAACCTGACCAACTCTACGATCTTCAGATGCCCGCCATCGTATTCTGGAACTTTAATCACTTTGTCGTTTTGGAGGGATTTGGCAAAGGCGTCGTCTTCCTCAACGACCCGGCCAGTGGCTCCAGAAAAATCTCTGACGAAGAATTTGATCAGGGGTTTACGGGCGTAGTCCTGACACTCGAACCAGACGAGGCTTTCCAGCCGGGCGGTCGACCGTCGCGCATGATCTCCGGTCTCCGAGATCGGTTGATCACTAATCGAGAAGCTCTAACTCTGGCCGTGCTCACGGGCCTAATGCTGGTAATTCCAGGCCTAGCCGTCCCCACTTTTCTTCGGGTCTTCATAGACGACGTCTTGATCGCGCGTCGAGAGTCATGGGTCATCCCCTTGCTAATTGCCATGTTTGTCGCGACCGTTGCGCAGTCCGGACTGACATGGCTTCAAAGTTCTACGTTGCTGAAACTTGAAGCCAAGATTTCACTTGTCGGCTCAACGCACTTTTTTTGGCACGTTCTGCGCCTACCGATGGAGTTTTTTAATCAGCGATGGCCGGGCGACATCGCACAACGGGTAGCCGTGAACAACCGAGTGGCAAGCCTCCTATCTGGAGAACTAGCGACGGCTTCCATCAGCATCGTCTCGATGGTGTTCTTCGCCGTCGTTATGTTCTATCACGATGTCGTCCTCACCTGTATCGCGATCAGCATGGCCGCAATTAATGGGCTGGCGCTTCGCTTTGTCGCTAGTTATAGGAGTGCGGAAAGCCAAAAAATAGAGCGCTCTAGGGGTCTACTTGCAGCGGCCGAAGCTGGCGGTCTGCAAGGCATCGAGACAATCAAGTCGACAGGCACCGAATCGGAGTTCTTTACTCAGTGGTCAGGTTCCCACGCCCGATCGATCAACGCTGAGCAAGGGCTCGCTGTCTCTACAGCCATCGTGTCAGCTGTGCCTCAAATGCTAGATGGACTCAGCCGAGTTTTCATCATCGCAATCGGTGGCCTTCGGGTAATGGAGGGTGCGCTGACCGTAGGAATGCTTTTGGCGTTCCAGAGTCTCATGGCTCGTTTCATGGGTCCGACCCAGCAACTCGTGTTTCTCACCGGCGAGGTCCAGGAACTAGAAGCTGGCATGAAACGCTTGGACGACGTGTTGCGCTACCCAACCGATAGTCGCGTCACCGCCACAGAGACAGACCTTCGGTCAACAGAGTCGGTCAAGCTGTCTGGACACCTCGAGGTCAACGCAATGACCTTCGGCTATAGCCGACTCGAGCAGCCTCTAATTCGACAATTTAGCCTCAAGGTCGAACCGGGCGCAAGAATCGCACTCGTGGGTGGATCGGGGAGCGGCAAGTCAACCATCGCAAGAATAATTGCGGGTCTCTTCCTACCATGGGAGGGTGACATTTTACTCGATGGCCAATCGAGGTC
>DQEK01000079.1:0-1925 GCA_003533545.1 Acidobacteriota bacterium
TTCTACCGCGACGTGCTTGGTTTTGCGGTGGCGAGGGGGCCGACCGACCGGATGGTGGCGCTGAACATCGGCCAGGACCAGGTATTGCTCTTGTTCAAGAGGGGCGCATCGCAGGAGTCGACCGTGTTGCCGTACGGTACGATTCCTGCTCACGACGGTAGTGGCCGGTTGCACGTCGCGTTCGGCATCAAGGCGACTGAACTCGACGATTGGGAACGCCGCCTGCGTGACGCTCGGGTCAGCGTCGAGAGCGTTGTTGTCTGGCCCGAGGGTGGCCGTAGCCTCTACTTCCGTGACCCGGACGGTCACTTGGTTGAGTTAAAGACGTCGACCTGGGCCGGTCGAGTTTTTCACTAGACGGTCCGTGTGCTAGAACCGGGATGCTCTGAGCCAGATGTCAGCTCGAGCCCAACTCTGCTCCAGGTCGGTGTCCACCGCCTCGTCGGTTTGTCCCTGGGCCTTGATTGCGATTTGCAATCCGAAGAGTGACCAGCCGTTGTGGGGATGGTCCTGGAGTTCTTCCCGGTAGACGCGCTCGGCGTCCGCATAGCGTTCCAACTCCAGAAGGACTGCGCCCAACCAATGGCGGGCGGCGAATGGTAGCGGTTCTGGCTCGTCGTAGTCCAACGAATCCTCAAGTGTGACCGCATTTTCGAATGCGGTGACCGCGGCACCGAGGTCACCGCGCTCGCGTAAAAGCTCACCTTCGAGAATGCCCGCCGCGACGCCGAGCAGGGTCTCGGCGGAGTGGAACCGCATCTGGGCTTCGGAGGTTTCGGCTATGTGCTGTACGCGTTTCAGATACACCTCTCCGAAGTCTGCGTCGCCCTCTCGCAAATGTGCGTAGCCCTGGGCGAAGTCCCAGAGGCCTCCTGCGACATCACCTTCCGGGCGTTCGGTCACCTCGAGAACCTCGTCGAACCGGCCGAACCGCACCAACGTCAGCGCGTGATGAACACTGTTGCCGGTCAGCTTGTGATAGTCCTTACCAGCCTGAACCGCAACTGCACTTTGGCCGTCCATAGATGCTGCAAAGAGCAACATATGTAAGTTGTGTTGGGGGTAGATCGCAATCCCGGTTCCGAATTCCGCTTTCTGGTCGGAATGCCATGCTCGCGTGTTTGATCTGACGCCATCCCCCCACCGTCCCACTTCATTCCACGTATGTGATGGCATGTGATTGATGTGACTTGCGCCTGGAATCGAGCTGCCAAGGTGCTCGGCGCAAGCCTCCGCTTTGTCGGGGCGGGTCGTCGATTCCGTCGCGTGGATGTACAGATGGCAGGCACCAGGATGTCGAATGTCTCTGGCCAGCACGCTCTCAAGGACAGCGTGTAAGCGCTGCACCCGAGGGTCATTAACGTCTCGCGTGCCGCGTCGAGGTTCCAAGAGAAAGAGGGCGTCGCCGAAGAGCGTGGCCGCATCTAGATCGTCTGGATACTCTTCCACCAATAGCTCCATCGCCGCCGCGTACGCTTCGTCTTGGTTCCGGCGCTCGTCCACCTCAAAATCTTCGACATAACGAACCGACAACGCGTTGATGTAAGCGCGTTCCCGGGCGCTGGCATGTACCTCAGACAACTGCATTGCTTTGCGTACTGCGGCGTAGGCGTGAGGGGCCTCCGGTGGGCGCATCGGTCCGTTCAGATACGAGCCCCAGGCCCACGCCTCACCCCAGTAACAGATGGCACAGTTCGGGTCGCGCTTCCAGGCCTCCCGGAAGGACCGCACCGCGTCGGTTTTGGCGAAGGAGTACATGAGCTGCATGCCCTGATCGAAGAACTGTTGGGCTTCTGCATTTTCGGATGAGATCCTAAAAGCGTAGGGGCCGAGCACCTCGCTCTGGAGTGGAATTGGTTCACGATACTGTTCCGGCAGTTCCGGGGGGGCCTGAGTAGCGGCGGGCCCCGCTGTGTTTAGCACCT
>DQEK01000079.1:2248-4732 GCA_003533545.1 Acidobacteriota bacterium
GTGTTTAGCACCAAGATGACTGCTGCAAGGCATGGGAAGTGGACGGTTTTGATCAGTGGCATGTGGCCTCCGTTGCGGTCACTACTAGTAGTGTTAGATGGCGACTTCCGGCACGACGCCGTCGGTCAAAAGCTCCGGCTCAGTTGCCTCTCGGATCTCGTCAACCGACACCCCCGGGGCTCGTTCCAATAACCTAAGGCCGTCCTCGGTCACCTCGAGCACCGCAAGCGAGGTCACGAGTTTGTTTACGACCTGTTTGCCGGTGAGTGGCAGGCTGCAGCGGTTTAGGATTTTTCTGTCGCCACGCTTCGAAAGGTGATCCATCACGATCAAAACTTCCTTGGCTCCGGTGACCAGATCCATTGCGCCGCCGGGCCCCTTCACCATCGCACCCGGGATCATCCAATTTGCGAGGTCGCCGTCCTTGGAGACCTGCATGGCACCGAGAATGGCCAAGTCGATGTGACCGCCGCGAATCATCGCGAAGCTCTGAGCGCTACTGAAGAAACTGGCGCCCGGGACCGTGGTCACTGTTTCCTTGCCGGCGTTGATGAGGTCGGCGTCAAGCTCGTCCTCGGTTGGGTAGGGGCCGATCCCGAGGAGGCCGTTTTCGCTCTGCAGCGTGACACTGACGTTGTTGGGAATGAAGTTCGCGCATAAGGTGGGGATCCCGATCCCGAGGTTGACATAGTAGCTGTCCTTGATTTCACGGGCAGCGCGGGCAGCGATCTGTTCTCGGTTTAGCGGCATCTGTCGTCTGTTCTTTTCGAGCCGGGCTCTTTCGTGAAGCCGAGCTTGGGATGGCCACTCTAAATCAACTAGGCCTCACGGATTTTCTTGCGCTCGATGACCTTTTCCTGATTTTCGCCGACCACTATTCGGTCGACGTAGATTCCCGGGGTATGGACCATGTGCGGGTCGAGCGATCCCGCGGGCAAGATTTCTTCTACCTCGGCGACCGTGACGCGTCCCGCTTCTGCCATCGGCGGATTGAAATTCTGCGCCGTCATCCGGTACACGAGGTTGCCTGCCTCATCGGCTTGCCACGCTTTGACGAGAGAGACGTCGGCATGGAGCGCTTCTTCCAGCACGTACCACCGACCGTCGTCGAACTGCCGGGTTTCTTTCGGCCTGCCGGAGTCCTTGTCTTCCGCCAACAGGGTGCCGTAGCCGGTGGGAGTGAAGAAAGCGGCAATGCCTGCGCCTCCTGCTCTGATCCGTTCGGCCATCGTGCCCTGGGGATTCAGTTCGACCTTGATGGTGCCCTCAAGCATCTGTTTTTCGAATAGCTTATTTTCCCCAACATAACTGGCAATCATCGTGTCGATTTGACGGCTCTCGAGGAGCAGCCCAAGGCCGGCACCGTCGACACCAGCATTGTTGCTGATGCAGGTGAGACCTGTCACGTCTGAGTCACGGAGCGCGAGGACCAGATTCTGAGGCACTCCACACAGGCCGAAACCTCCGACCATCAGTGTCATGCCGTTGTGGAGTAGTCCGTCAAGCGCGGCTGCCGAACTCGAGTAAACCTTTCTGCTCATGGTGTCGCGTCCTGCTAACTTTTGTGCGTTGACAGCGATTACCTATCCCCCATTGGACCGTCTGGCACGCCGGCACCTTTGCGCACGTAGCGGGCTAAATTCGACATGTCCTCGTCACCAAATCCCTGTGCGATGAGGCCATCTTCGATCGTAGCCACGAGGCTGGCAATCTGCACCGGGACCTCAAACGCGCGTGCAGTTTCAAGTGCAATCCCGAGGTCTTTGCGGTGTAGGCGCGTGCGGAACCCAAGCGGATACGTGTCATTCAGCATGTTGCCAGACCGGTTCTGGAGGATCCAGGAGCCGGCCACGCCTCCGCCGATCGCCTCGACCACCTTCTCGGGGTCGGCACCGGCTTTACTGGCGAGGGTGAGCGCCTCGCCGAGGGCGAGGAAGGTGCCCGCAATGACCACCTGATTCGCTACCTTGGCAATTTGACCGGCGCCGACGCTGCCAATATGGGTGATTTTCGCGCCCAGCACTTCAAGCACCGGTTTGGCACGTTCGAAGTCGCTCTCGCTACCGCCGCACATGATGGCCAGCGTGCCCTTGATTGCACCCTCGGACCCTCCGGAAACCGGCGCGTCGACGTAGCCAATGCCCTTCTCACTGAATTGTTTTGCGATTTCCCGGGTCGCCGCGGGAGCAATTGAAGAGCAGTCGATGACCAGGCCGCCGTCGCGCATTTCATTGATGGCTCCGATCTCCGGGTCGAGCAGCACCCGCTCCACGTCTGGGGTGTCCGAGACGCACGTGAGTACGACGTCGACATCCCGCGCGGCAATAGCCGGGCTCTCGGCGCGGGTCGCTCCTTCGGTTGCCAGTGATTCTTCCCGGTCGCGCGTACGGTTGTGTACGACCACGTCGTGACCGGCTTTCAGCAGATTCCGCGCCATCGGGCCGCCCATGGTTCCCATTCCGATTACTGCAATCTTCATTGCCC
>DQEK01000449.1 GCA_003533545.1 Acidobacteriota bacterium
AGTGCCGGAGCCGCATCACCCAATTTCGCACCACGTGAACGACCCAGAAAAACTAGCGAAACTGGCGAAAATCAACGCCTACCACGTGTCTCTCTTCGCCTACATGGTGAACCGCCTTGATTCGACAGCGGATGGGGACGGCACGCTGCTCGACCACTCAACCTTCATGCTGGGAAGCGGCATGGGCAACCCGGATGTGCATGACCACCGCAACCTGCCGATCATCGTGGCCCGCGGCGGCGGCGACAAAAAGTGGGGGGGACGTCACGTCAAGTACGACGAGTTGACCCCACTCGCAAACCTGCACCTGGCGCTGCTCGACGACGTGGGCGTGCGTCTGGACCACTTCGTGGACAGTACCGGGCACGCCACCGAGGTAATGGAACCGCTGAGCCTGTGATCAGTGGCTCCTCAAGACCCACCGCGAGAGCGCCCAGACTGGTCACACGGCGTTCGGGAGACACCGCATGAATCGAACAAGACAGTTCGTCATTGCCATTGCCCTGGGCTTGTTTCTGTGGCCTGGGGGATCGATGGCGGGTCCAGCGGACGCGCCACTGTTCGATGCGGTGCGGGCGAATGACGTCGCTCGAGTGCGGACGCTGATTAACGAGGAGGCGGACGTTAACGCGACGGAACCGGACGGTACGACACCGCTGCACTGGTCGGCATACAAACAGCACGCAGAAATCACCCGCTTACTGCTCCGCGGTGGCGCGGTCGTGAACAGAGGGAACCGCTACGGGGTGCGGCCACTTTCGCTAGCAGCCATCACCGGTGACGCCCCGACCATCGCCGCGCTCTTGGACGCTGGCGCTAACCCGAATACGACACTCATGGAAGGTGAGACGGTGCTGATGACCGCTGCACGGTCTGGAAACACCGAGGCCGTGGAATTGCTGCTCAACGCCGGTGCCCACGTGAACGCCCAGGAGCATTGGAAAGGACAAACCGCCCTGATGTGGGCCGCAGCCGAGGGACACGCTCAGGTCATTCCGACGTTGGCGTCGCACGGCGCTGACCTCAGCCTGCGATCGAAACGCGGATTCTCGGCGCTACTCTTTGCCGCCCGGGAAGGCCAAACCGACGTCGTCCAGACCCTCTTGGAAGCCGGCGCGGACCTAACCGAACAGCTGTCCATCAATTCGACGCTCACGGCGGGGGGCGTCGAGCAGCGACGCGCGTCCAACGCCGGCCTGAACGCATTCCTACTGGCCGCGGGTAGCGCCCATTTCGAACTGGCGGCTTACCTGCTCGATCGAGGTGCCGACCCGAACGCCGCACCTCGCGGTTGGACCGCGTTACACCAACTCAGCTGGGTCCGAAAGGCCGGCATCGCGGGTAGCAACAACCCGGCGCCTGAAGGATCAGGCGCGATGACTAGCCTCGAGTTCGCCCGGAAACTCATTGAGCACGGTGCCGACCTCGACGCACGGGTCGCGACGAGGCCACCGGCCGGTATCACAGGACTGAACTTCATTGGTGGCACGCCGTTTCTGCTCGCGGCCAGAACCGGAGACGCCGAATACATGCGCTTGCTGGCTGACATGGGCGCCGACCCGACCGTGACCAACGCTGACGGCTCAACCGCACTTATGGTGGCGGCCGGGCTGGGTACCTCCTCCCCAGGCGAAGATCCTGGTACGGAAGCAGAAGTCCTTGAAGCCGTCCAGGTCACGCTTGATCTCGGGCTTGACATTGACGCTATCGACGAAAAAGGGGAAACAGCGATGCACGGCGCCGCTTACAAACACTTGCCGCGCGTGGTCACGCTTCTTGGCGAGGCCGGTGCTGACGTTGGCGTCTGGCATTCGCAGAACGCGCGTGGAGCGACACCACTGGATATCGCGGTCGGTATGCACCGTGGCATGAACATCCTCAGTTCCCCAGCCACCGCAGATGCCATCCGCGAGGTCATGCGCGCTGCCGGCGTCGACCCCGATCAAGGTCAGTAGCCCGAACGAGACCCGACGACCGATAACAACTCATCACTCGCTGTTGCCGGGTCCCTTGGGACGATGGGTGCCCGGCAGCACGGACCCGGCTAGGCCTCACCGACGCTTAGGGGGTGCAGGCTTCGGCGAGGCTCAGAATCGACGTTACATTGAGGCTGTCTGGGCCGTCACCAGACTCGTCACGAATCAGCAACCCCTTGGTCTCGACGCGGTGTCCCGCATACGCCTCCGGGCTGGGGAAGACATACATGAGCACGTAGTTCTGATCACTCAGGGGTTTCGCCTGCGCTGCGACGAGGTCGTCTCCCACCGACGGTCCAGGCTCGGGCGAGCGTTCCTCCGCGGTCGCGTTCGAGAGTGTCCATTGGGAGGCATCTCCTCCCAGACAACCGACAACGCGCACAAGCGCGTAGTTCGGCACCACCCCAGGACCGTCCTCCCCCTCCACCGTAATACTCGTCAACGAGGCAAGCGACAGCTCGCCGGCGCCCGCCGGATAGCCGTTCCGCTCAAGCACGTAACTGATGATGTCCACGTACGCATCGCCGGCCAAGTTCTCCGATGCCCCTGGTGGCATCGACTGCATACGTTCAAACAGTCGATCAAGGGTTAACCCAGTCCAGTCGCGTACGAACACATCGCCGGTCAAGGACCGCCCAGCCCCACCGGACAAGTCGGCACCATGGCAACGCAGGCAGGTCGTCTCGTAGTTCGTTCGTCCTCGAACCGCCTGTTCAGTTGAGTACACCCCGTCCTTCACCGTGCGATCTTGGTCCTGAGCCGCTGTCGCCGCCCACCCCGATCCGACCGCAGCTACGGCCATCGCTAAACCCCATCTCAGACTCCGCGCCATTAGGTCTCCCCTTGGGTCGAGGGTACGTCTCCGAGTCCCAGCCACCATGACGTCGGGCAGCCCACGGCAGCAGAAACTCCTCCGCAACCACCCGGAAAAGCATGGGCCTCTAAGGGGTCCGACCCACCA
>DQEK01000447.1:0-337 GCA_003533545.1 Acidobacteriota bacterium
ATGTTATCAACAGCGTGACCAAGTCCTCGGAATCCAGGTGCGCGGCCCAGTGGAGCGCTGTGGTCCCGTCTCCATACCGCGCGTTGACGTCGGCACCTTCCGCGAGCAACACCCGTGTAGCGTCGCCGTCGGCCCGGCGCGCCGCGTCGATCAACGCCGGCCCGTTGATCAATACCCGCCCGTTGATCGGTGCTTGCCCGTCGATCACGGTCTGGGCGGTAGTTGGCTCGACGACGGGCGGCAACACGCCGATCGCAACCACGACGGTGAACACTTTGCACCAATTGGACATGATCAACCCACCCTGACGACTGTCGCGATCCGCGGTATTCCCTCC
>DQEK01000447.1:653-4676 GCA_003533545.1 Acidobacteriota bacterium
GTCGCGATCCGCGGTATTCCCTCCAATAGCCTTCGAGCGACGGGACGGAAGCGGCGAAATCGGCTTGACTTCTGCAATAGGCCATCCCGATAATGCGAGGTCTTGCGTTCCAGGACAATCTAGTCCTGGCCCGAGGCGCAACAACCAGGGGACCTTGGTAAGCCAGTATGACTGCTAAGCGCGGAGTGTTTCTGGTGGGTTTCGCCGTCGCGGCGACGAGCGGCGGGAGCGTCCTCGCCCAGACCACATCGGCCCCGGTGACCCCCGAACGTGCGATGTTCAGCGACTACTGCGTGGTCTGCCACAACGACATGCGGGTCACGGGTGGGTTGTCGCTCGAGCATGTCGATCTCTCTCGCCTGGCAGTGGACGCGGATGAGACCGAGGTCTGGGAGAACATCGCGCGGAAACTGCGTACGCGCGTGATGCCGCCGCCGGGCCGACAGCGTCCGTCCGAGAGCCAGTACGAGGCGGTTGCCACCCGGGTCGAGACAGAGCTCGACGCCGCTGCTGAAGCCGCACCGAATCCGGGCCGACGCCCTGCGGTCCATCGGCTGAACCGGGCCGAGTACACGAACACCATCCGCGATCTTTTCGCGCTCGAGGTCGACGGTGCCGTACTGCTGCCGGCCGACGATTCCGGCTACGGGTTCGACAACATCGCCGATGTCCTGTCGGTCTCGCCGATGCTGACGGAGCGGTATCTCGCGGCTGCAAGGAAGATCAGTCGTTTGGCGGTTGGCGACCTTTCGCTGGCACCGTCCACGGAGATCTTCGAGGTCAACAAGTATCTGCACCAGGACGCACGGGTCAGCGAGGACCTACCGTTCGGGTCGCGCGGTGGAATGGCCGCACGGCATACGTTCCCCGTCGATGCCGAGTACGTCGTCAAGATCTACCTGTCGCGAACGTACGACGGACGCGTCCGCGGCTTGGCCGAGCCGCACCAGTTGGAGGTCCGGCTCGACGGTGTGCTGGTCGCTGAGCTCACGGTGGGCGGTCCCCTGCCGCCGGATGAGAATGGTCGCCCTCGTCGACGGGACTATCGAAACGTGCCCGACGACGGGCAGGAGGTCCGTTTCACGGCGACCGCCGGTCCGCACCTACTCGGCGTGAGCTTCGTGGGCCGAGCGCCGGTACTCGAGGGCATGCATCGGCCCTACTACGCCATTACGAGCTACGAGTACGCCGGTGACCAGACCCTCGACCCCGGTGTCGGGCGCGTCGAGTTGTCCGGGCCTTACAGCGTCACGGGTCGTGGGGACACGCCGAGTCGGCGTGCCATCTTCAAGTGCCGGCCGCCCCCGAACGTGGTGGCGTCCGGTCCCGAGGAAGTGGCCTGCGCAAGCGAGATTCTCGGCCGCTTGGGCCGCTTTGCCTTCCGCAGACCGGTCACGGAGGCCGATCTGGAAATGCTGCTCGATTTTTTCCACTCGGGTCGCGGCGTCGCGGACTTCGACGCGGGCATCGAAATGGCGCTTCGACGGGTGCTCGTGAGCCCGGACTTCCTGTTCCGCCGCGAAAGTGACCCCGATGGAGCGGCTCCCGGCCAGCCATACGCCATCGGTGAGCTGGAGTTAGCCTCTCGTCTTTCGTTCTTCCTCTGGAGCAGCATCCCCGACGGGGAGCTACTCGATCTCGCCGAGCGGGGCGAGTTACGTCGCCCCAGGGTGCTGGACCAGCAGGTCGCGCGAATGCTCGCAGATCCTCGATCCCGAGCGCTAGTCGACAACTTCGGTGGGCAGTGGCTCTATCTGCGGAACATGGAGCTGGTCTCGCCCGATCCGTACGCGTTCCCCGACTTCGACGGAAACCTGCGTGTGGCGATGACGCGAGAGATGGAGTTGTTTCTCGAGAGCCAGATACGTGAGGACCACAGTGTGCTTGAGCTGATGACGTCGGACCAGACCTTCGTCAATCAACGGCTTGCCGAGCACTACGGTATCCCGAACATACTCGGTAATCACTTCCGTCGTATCACGCTAAGTGGCGAGCTCGATCGGCGGCGCGGTTTGCTTGGGAAGGGAAGCCTGCTCACGGTGACCTCATACGCGCATCGAACGTCGCCCGTTCTGCGAGGCAAGTGGCTGCTCGAGAACGTGCTGGGTACACCGCCGCCCCCACCTCCGCCTGACGTGCCCGAACTCACGGAAGAAGCCGAGGCGGACGGATCCATCTTGTCGCTCAGAGAGCGAATGGAGCAGCACCGATCCGACCCGGTGTGCGCGAGTTGTCACCGTGTGATGGATCCGCTCGGCTTTGCGCTTGAGAACTTCGACGGTATAGGACGATGGCGTGCCACTAGCGAGGCCGGGACGCCGATCGACGCGTCAGGCGAACTCGCGGACGGATCTGATGTGGACGGGCCGGCCTCGCTGCGCAACGCACTGTTGAAACGACCGGAAAATTTCGTCACCACAGTGACCGAGAAGCTGATGACCTACGGGCTCGGGCGTGGTGTCGAGTATTACGACGCATCAGCGGTCCGACGCATAGTGCGCGGGGCGGCAGTGGACGGCTATACTTGGTCAGCACTGATCACCGGCATCGCCCGGAGCGTGCCGTTTCAGATGAGGAGTTCTGCCCCATGATCATCACCAGGAAGGCATTACCTCGGCGGACGTTTCTGAAAGGTGTCGGCGCCACCGTGGCCCTGCCGCTGCTCGACACTATGTCGCCGGTGTTACGGGACACCCCGGCCGAGCCGGGGGCTCGGCTCTTCATCGGGTACGTGCCTAACGGCGTGATCATGGATAAGTGGACTCCGACGACCGAGGGCAGGGGTTTCGAGTTGCCCTCGACGTTAGCACCGCTCCAGCCGTTCCAGGACCAGCTTACCGTGATCAGTGGACTGGCCAGAGAGCCGATGTTCCCCCTGCCGGGCGAGGGCACAGGCGACCACGTCCGTGCGGCCGCCGCGTTCCTGACCGGGGTGCACCCGAAGAAGACGGAGGGACCGGACATCCAGGGTGGCGTCTCGATGGACCAGATCGCGGCCCAGCAGATCGGTCAGGGCACGCAGCTGTCATCGCTCGAGCTCTGCCTCGACCCGAACGAATTGATCGGCGCTTGTGAGGCCGGGTGGAGCTGTGCTTACGCGAACACACTGTCGTGGCGCAACCCGACCACGCCGTTGCCCATGGA
Organism: Acidobacteriota bacterium; assembly: GCA_003533545.1. Taxonomy (GTDB): domain Bacteria; phylum Acidobacteriota; class Vicinamibacteria; order Vicinamibacterales; family UBA8438; genus DQEK01. The sequence continues at coordinate 3,798 of DQEK01000447.1, forward strand.
GAATCAGCCCCGCGCGGTATTCGAACGACTCTTCGGCGACGCCGACGACACCAGCCAGGCGGCCCGCGAGGCGCGCCTCCGCGAGGACCGCAGTATTCTCGATTCCGTGTTGCGCGAGATCGGCAGCTTCCGGAGGACTCTGGGGGAGTCGGACCGCGACAAGATCACCCAGTATCTCGACGCCATCCGCGACATCGAGCGGCGGATCCAACTCGCGGAGGCCCAAGGCGACGTCGAGCTCCCGGAGTTGGTGCGGCCCACCGGCGGCATCCCCGACACGTTCGCGGAGCACGCGCGGCTGATGTTCGACCTCCAGGTGCTTGCATTCCAGACCGACATGACGAGGGTGATCACCTTCATGATGTCTCGGGAGGTCAGCCCACGGACGTACCCGGAGTTGGGCATCCCTGACCCGCATCACGGGCTATCCCACCACGGGAACAGACCCGGTCAGATGGAGAAGCTGCGTCAGGTGAATGTGCATCACGTCGAGCAGTTCGCCTATTTCCTCGACCGGTTGCGCTCCACGCCGGACGGTGACGGTACGCTGCTGGACAACATGCTGGCGCTCTATGGGTGTGGCATTAGTGACGGGAACCAGCACCTGCACACCAATCTTCCGATTCTGCTCGCGGGTGGAGCGGGCGGACGGCTGCAGGGCGGTCGGCACATTCGCGTGGAAGAAGAAACGCCGCTGACCAACTTGCAACTCAGCATGCTCGACAAGATCGGTGTGGCCACAGAGCGGCTGGGGGACAGCAGCGGGCAGCTGACGCACCTCTCTGAGGTGTGACCGCGGGCTTTAGGAGCCTCTCGATGTCTCTTCCGAAAGATTCCGCCGAGCGGCAAGACCCCCTCGACCCGTCGCGCCGAAGCTTT
>DQEK01000121.1 GCA_003533545.1 Acidobacteriota bacterium
GGATGAATCGAATCGCAACTACGGCAATAACCTGATTGTCTGGGACCTTCTGTTTGGTACTTGGTTTTTACCCAAACGTATGCGGGTTGGCAAGTTAGGTCTCTTTAATCGTGATTACCCGTTGGACTTTGTCGGCCAGATGACGGCACCGCTAACCCCGGGTCTCGACAAGCAGTCACCACCTCATGATCGCTAATACGTTACTCAATTGTGCGCTCTGGGTGCGCATGCAAGTCCTTCGGTGGACTCATTGGCGACCGTTCGTGCACGCGGCCAAACATCCTGGACAGATTCAGCGTGCGTTATTACAACAACTCTTGCGTCGTAACACTACGACACGATTTGGGCGTGAGCATCACCTAAACACAGTGAGCAACTACGATGACTTTATCGGTGCAGTTCCGGTGCAAACTTATGAGACCCTACGTCCCTATATTGAGGACCAAGAGCAGACTGGCGAACCGGCGCTTAACATTGCGCAGCCGGTTATGTACGCGAAGACGAGTGGAACGACTGGGCAAGCGAAGTTGATTCCGATTCTGCCGGCGACCCTCCAGGAACATAAGCGAAGCCAAGCCATCCAATCGTACGTGCAGTTTACGACCGAGCCGCGTGCCTACTATGGACGCTGCGTCGCCATCGTCAGTCCGGCTGAAGAAGGAACGCTCGACACTGGCACACCGTATGGCTCTACCTCGGGGTTCATGTACCAGAACATGCCGAGACTAGCCAAGGTGAAATACGTGTTGCCCTATCAGGTGTTTGAGATCGAAGATTACGATCTCAAGTATCTTCTTATTTTGCGACTTGGTATCGCATACCGCGACGTGACGCATCTCGCGTGTGCAAATCCATCCACCTTAGTTAAGCTGCTTGCTGTTCTTGCAGCTAATCGCTCGACATTGTTGCGCGACATCACGCAGCAAACGTTTTCTCGGATCGACGAGCTGCCGGTCGACGTGCTGGCCGTCATTCGTCCACGGTTGTCGTGCACGCCGCGCCGCGTCACCGAACTGCAGACGGTTCTCAGCTTGCCGCAGCCGACATTCGCCGATTTTTGGCCCGAGTTACAGATGGTGTCTACGTGGACTGGGGGAAGTTGTGGTATTCCGCTGGCACGCGTGCGTCCAACCCTGCCACCGACTGCACGCGTGGCCGAGTTGGGTTATTTAGCGAGTGAACTCCGAGGGACACTGATGGTTGACCTGAATCGAAACATTGGCATTCCGACCATCCATGAAAACTTTTTCGAGTTTGTCGAACGCGACGATTGGGATGCAGGCCGTCAGGCGTTCCTTACGATTGACCAACTCACTAAGGGCAAGGAATACTATATTTTTCCGACGACCGCGACTGGCCTCTATCGCTATTTCATGAATGATATCGTGCGCGTGACCGGCTTGTTTTACAACACACCGACGATTGAGTTTGTGCAAAAAGGGAAGGGCGTTACAAATATTACCGGAGAAAAACTGTATGAAAGTCAGGTGATTGCCGCAGTACGAACCGCTGAAGATGCTACCGGGTTTGTCTCGGGATTTTTTCCTGATGCTCGCCGATGCTGTCCAAGAACGCTATCGTCTCGTTGTGGAATGTGCCACGCCGACTGACAGTTGGGTCACAGCAAACAATTGAGTCGGTTGAACGGCACCTTATGGACGGCAATGTTGAATATGCAGCCAAGCGGGCGAGTGGACGCCTGCAGCCACTGGAACTGCTTCCGGTCCGGTCCGGAACGGGCGACGCTTATAAGCAGCACTGTCTTCAGGAGGGACAACGGGAAGGGCAATTTAAGCTGATCGCTCTCCAGTATCAAGCGGACTGCCCGTTTCCTTTCGCTGAGTTCCGTACGGACCTAACTACACACTCGGTAGATTAGTTATGCACCTTGCTCTCTTTCGAGTCGAGATTCCCTTTACGACGACCTTTACCCATAAGTCAGCTAGCCGTGCTGCGACCCAGAGCGTCTGGGTGGTCGCGCAGACTGGGGAGGTCATTGGCGTGGGCGAAGGGTGTCCCCGCGAGTACGTCACGGGAGAAAGTCTGGGGTCGGCGCAAGCGTTTTTCGAGGAACATTGTGAGTCCCTCTGTCGCACGGTACAGTCCGTTGCGAACTTGCGTACCTGGGTGAACACCCATACGGCAAGCATTGATACGAACCCGGCAGCCTGGTGTGCAATGGAACTGGCGATGCTGGAAATGTTTGCGCGATGCGAGGGGGTACCAGTCGAGCGCGTGCTGGACTTGCCGACTACGACAGGAGCCTTTACGTATTCGGCGATCGTGAGCGATAGCGAGGCCGAACAGTTTCGGAGAACGGTGGCACAGTATCGGGCGATGGGGTTCGTCGATTTTAAATTAAAACTGTCTGACGATTTGAATCACAACCACGAGAAGATTAAGAGGATGCGTACGGAGCATGCACAAACACCACTCCGGATTCGAGTTGATGCGAACAACCTCTGGGCCGATGTCGACACGGCGGTACGAGATCTGAGAGAGTTGGCATGGAATTTCGTCGGGATTGAGGAACCATTGTCGCCGAACGCCTTTGACGGCATGCGCGAGGTATCGGAGTGTACGGGTTCCCCGATCATTCTGGACGAAAGCTTTCTGCGGGTTGACCAGGTCGCGGCACTTGCTCGGGATGCGGAGCGGTGGATCATCAATGTACGTGTGTCCAAGATGGGCGGGTTGTTCCGGTCACTGGCAGTTGTTCAAGCCGCAGGCCAGGCCGGCATTCCAGTGATCGTGGGTGCGCAGGTGGGCGAGACCAGCGTGTTGACACGAGCCGCGCTGGTCGTCGCGCGGGCAGCGGGGACCAATCTCGTGGCGCAAGAAGGAGCCTTCGGTACGCATCTGCTTCAGACGGACGTAGCGAACCCAGTCCTTATGTTTGGCGCAGGCGGTATCCTCAAGGCTGACGACTATGCTTTAGCTACCGCTAGCGGGTGGGGACTCACGTTGCGGCCGACCCAAGACTTTGCCGTGAGTTTGTCTGAATGACCAACTCACACGACCCCT
>DQEK01000403.1 GCA_003533545.1 Acidobacteriota bacterium
GGTAGACGCGTAGGCCAGAACTGGTACGTCGCTGGCCATTGCCTCGATTAAAGGGACGCAGAATCCCTCGTGTTCACTCAGCGAGACATAGGCATGCGCGGTGCGGTAGAACGCCGCGAGATCTTCGTCGGGCACCGAGCCCACGAACCAGAAGCGTTCGCTTGTCATCTGATATCTCGACATCAGCGCACGGAGCATGGCGTAGTAACGAGGGCATGTGTCCTCGCGCCCGACAAAAATGAAACGATGAAAAGCATCGACATATCGCTTGTAGTGCTCGGCCAGTCGCAGGTGGTCCTCCAGCTTCTTGTTCGGCGCTATACGTCCCACGAAGAGGATGTTAGTTAGGCCGTCGCGCAGGACGTGCTCGAGGGCCAAACGGGGCGGCGCGTCTGTCAGGCGGCGGGTATCGATGGCGATCGGAAATACGCCCGTGTCTGGGAAACCTAGGGTCTCTAGTTCCCGTCGGTTGTATTCCGAATCGCCAAGGGCCAAGTCTACACGACCGACCAGATTGGCTAATTCTTCCCGCCCTTTGGTCACGAGCGCCGCCGTGGCGGCGTCGTATCCAGCGAAAAAATGAGAGGGAGTAATGTTGTGATATTGGATAACCCGTTGTGCCGGGAGGGCGGCTAGAGCCTCACTCATCGGCGATGAGATGGCGAAATGCAGGATCGTGACATCGCCGCGCTGTGCCGCTGGGTCGGTGAAGGGGAGGACGTCGCCGTTGAGATCGGCATCGATCGTTAGGGCGTAAACCTGGGATTCGTGGCCACGTTCACGCAGCAGTCCCCTCACGCGACGGGCGCTATTTCCCACCGCGTCCCCACGGTGGGCGGCCGGCAGCCATTGATTGATGACCATCTCTGCCGGCCGACAGCTAGGGGCTCTCGCCACCGCCGCCAGGTGCGAACGGCAGCGCTTTGAAGGCCGAGGGGCGGGAAAGCCGAAGCTCTTCGAGGCGTTCCCATTCGCCGAATCGTTGCCAGAAGTCTTGCCGCACCTCGACCGGGGAACAGCGCGGCGACTGTTGTACCTGCTCAATCGTCCGCAGCAACGTCGCGTTGAAATCCTCTGCGTGCAGACGGTCAAGCACGACATCCTGGTTCCGCACAATCTCGGTCTCCAGTGCCGGGTTCGACAGTACCGTGTCGATGAGCGAGGCGACATGTCTGGGGTCCTTGCTCTCGTAAAGCACGCCGGCACCTGCCATCGTCGCCGGGACTGCCGCGGCGGCATAGGCCACGACGGGAATGCGTTTGTAGAATCCCTCCATCAAAGGCACGCAGAAACCTTCGTGTTCGCTGGCGGAGAGAAACAGGTCCGCCACGTCGTAGCAGGCGGTCAGGGTCGCGTTTGAGACGTGGCCTAGGATGTGGACATCTGGCACGCTGAGCGTCGCTATTAGGTGGAATAAGGAAGCGAGATAGGACTCGAACCCGCTATGCGATCCGACCAGTAAAAGTCTGGCCTCAGGTTCGTGTTTGATCTTGTACGCATGAAAAAAACGAATAACATCCTCAATGCGTTTGTTCGGGATGACACGGCCTACAAACAGAATATTGGGGCGGCCGTCGTCGAATTCAGAGATCAACGTGCGATCGGGAGGTTCGTTTAAGTGTTCGAAGCTCGGCACGACTGGCAGCACCGCGCTCCGAGGGAAGCCGAACGCTTCGAGTTCCTGGCGGTTGAACTCTGAGTCACCGAGCGCCAAGTCGCAACGATTTACGTAGGCCATGAGTTCGCGTCGTCCACTGTAGCACTGCCGGACGAGGTCCTTGTGGACTCCCATGAAGTACTCGGGCGGCGTGATGTTGTGATAGATCAAAATCATCCGATCGGGGAGTGCGTAGGCAATCCGCGACGCGCGCGATCCGAGCGAGAAATGGTGGAGGAGGATGTTGTCTGGTCGTGAGACGTCGATTAGGTCCCGATAGTCACGAGTTAGTGGCTCAAGCCGGGTTTCGGCCGTTTCGACGAAGATGTCGGACGGGTAGCCGGCGAGTCGAAGAGCGGTTTGGATACCGAGCGCCTCGTTCCCTATCGCGTCCCCGTAACCGAGGGTTGCCAGCACTTGATGTACGGCTGGGCGCGTCGACGGGGTGGTCATCGGTTGCCAACTTTAGGACTAGGCGCCAGCGGCGCGGGTCCTGTCGGCAAGCGGGCGACGACTTCCTGGCCCGGTGGTAGGTCGCGGCGGTGACGTCCAAACCAGCCTGGCAGGGGGTTGAGGTGATTCACAAAAGACCCTCCCTCTTGTTCCAGACGTTCCAACATGCCGAGATATTTCTGTTCTATTACTGGCCATGTGTAGTGCGTGTTGAAATAGGTGCGGCCGTTCTCGCCGAGCGCCCGTCGCAGTGCGCTGTGCGCCAGAATCGTGTGCAGGGCCTCGGCGAATTCCTCGTAGCCCTCGTAGAAGAGCCCCGCGTTACTGCGGACGCACTGTCCGGCGAGTACATCGCAGCCACCGTTCGCGATTACTGGTCGACCGAGCGCCCACGCCTCGAGAGTTACCATTGAGAGACTCTCATAGTAGGAGGGCATGACTAGCAATTCAGCGGCTGCCATCGCGTCGAATTTTTCCAGGTCGCTCACGAAGCCAAGATGACGGATTTGAGGGTGATCGGGGACCGGCATAACCGGATTGCCGACCAAGACTAGAGTGAGCTCTGGCGCCGTCCTCGCATAACGCTGGAAGTACTCAAACAGTTCATGACACCCCTTGTTCTCGTCGATACGTCCCACATAGATGATCGTGGGCCCCTCGATGCCGGTTGCCCGTCTGAATCGAGCTGGTTGTGGGTCGGTCGGGACCTCGGACCCAATGCCGACCACGACGTTGGGTACCGATGCATTGTTCGACACGTCCTGGATTAGTGCGCGCTCCTCGTGAGAGTTATACATGAGAGCCCGCACCCCACGAAAACAGTCGCCGAAGATGCGCAGCCCGAGCGCGGAGTCTCTTTCCGCAGTAGGCACCAGCACAGCGCGCCCGGCCGTCACACGAATGCCATAGTACGCATGATAGTAGCGAAAACTGAAGAAGATGCAGTAGTCGTAGTCGGTTTCGTGGCGTCGCAGGTGATTGATCAATGCCGGACAGGTTGGTCCTTCACTGCGAAGCCAGTGCAGTTCAGCGGCGACCGAATGCTGTTTCTCAAAGACCTGGGCCGACCGACGTCCGAAGTCTTCGACGTTGCGCTCGCGGCTCACCTTGAAGCGTCGCACCGGAACGCCGTTCAGGTGCTCAATTCCCGGTGAGTGGTCATTGCTCCAGGTGATGTAGTTCGTTGCGCAAGTGGTGAGTACCTCGACATCGGCGTGTTGGGCGAGGTGCTCGGCTACGTATCGGGCATGCAACTCGGCGCCACCGTTTAGATCAGACCCGTAGCGTTGGACGACAACGGCCAGCCTCACTGTTTGTCGTCGTCGATCGTGGCCGCAGAGTCTGGCGGCTCGGTTGCGTCTGGTGCGGTGTCGGCGACGTCTGGTGGGGCTGGCGCTGACCGGTCGT
>DQEK01000023.1:0-710 GCA_003533545.1 Acidobacteriota bacterium
GAGAAATGCGGGAGCATTACGGACGTACCCCAATTCTCTAGTGGTCGACCTGTTTTAGCATCCAGAGCCCAGAGGAAATAGGCCGGTGTCGTAATGTAAATCACACCCCTTCCGTCCTCCTCCGCGTAGGCTATTCCTTTTCCGAAGTCCGTCCTCGGTGAGCGCAAATACCTCATCGTTTCGGGTTCTCGAAAGGTCCACAGCGTCTCACCAGTGGCGGCTTCCACCGCTATCACTTGACGCCGTTGACCGGCAACTGTGTACAACACACCGTCCACGAAAACGGGTGTAGCTCGAAATGTGTACTCCACGCCGGACCCGAAGTTATTCCCTCGCCAGATCCAAGCGACCTCTAAATCTGAGAAATTGGACGCATCGATTTGATTCAACCACGGAGCAGACCGGGTGTGTCCTGCATCACCGCCCAGATAACGCCACTCCCCATCTTCGACACCCGTTAGCTGCGCGACACCTACCGACGGGATGGTCAAGAGGATCACTAGAGCTAAGTTGCCAGAACCGAAACGGTATCGCTTGGTCATGCTTCCTCCCCTGGTGAAGAACTAGAGTCTACCGCTGGCTGCTTGGGTGCGGGGGCGTGATACCGGCCGCCCATGGCGGGGGTGACCAAGCCCAGAGACTCACAAGAACGCGGGCAAGATGTCCTTCGCGATCGCCCGAACCTGCGAGAACATGTCGCGGGCGCGCAC
>DQEK01000023.1:1024-1804 GCA_003533545.1 Acidobacteriota bacterium
CGAGAACATGTCGCGGGCGCGCACACAGATGTTGAAGACTTGTATGCCGGCATCGGCGAACGGCTGCATCTGTTTTATACAGGCATCAGGATCGCCGAATATGGTCCATCTCCGGATCGTATCCTCCGGCACGGACATGGCGTGGTAGCTATCCTCGTACCACTTCACCTCTTTGTAAGCAGCATCGACGTCGGGATCGACATACACACCGGCGCAGTAGATCGTTTCGAGCGCGTCGGGATCCCTCCCATATTTTTCCGTTGCCAGCTTGCGAACGCCAGGGAGCGCCCGCTTGTATTCGTCGGCCGTGCAGTGGTTGGTCAACCAGCCGTCTCCAATTCTGGCCACCCTGTCCACCGGTGCCGCAGCAAGTCTGAAGCCCTCGACATCATCGGGACGCTCGCCGACTCCGAAGTTGCCGGTCCCAGCCTTGCTGAGATAGGTCCCGGCCGCGACCCAGATCGGCGGGTGCGGTTTCTGGTGCGGCTTGAGCCCAAGGCGGACGCCCTCGTACTGCCAGAACTCGCCGTCGTGCGTGACCTCTTCCTCCGTCCACAGACGCTTGAGCAGCATCAGGCATTCGTCGAACGCCTTGCCGCGTCGTTTTTTGGGCACGCCGCATAGTCGGTGCTCGAGCTCGACCAGGTCGCTCTTGCCCGCTCCAATGCCGCAGCCGAGCACGACCCGACCCTTACTGATCACGTCCAGCGTCGCCAGCTCCTGGGCCAGCAGCACCGGATTGTTGTAGAGGTGCGGCATGAGAATGTGGCTCGTGATCTT